>CAZSSV010000219.1:0-4497 GCA_964609425.1 uncultured Isosphaeraceae bacterium
ATCTTCACAGCGATGTCATGAGGCCGATGGTGGCACAGCCCCGCTGGGGCAGGAAGGCGAACGCGCTATGCCAGACAGGTATGGGAACGCGGACAGATACAGTCAGCAGGACGCGAGCGGCACGAAGATTCTTGCCGGGGTGATGGGCATCGTGCTCGGGGCGCTGGGTATCCACAAATTCGTGCTCGGGTACACCGGAGCCGGCTTGATCATGCTGTGCGTGTCGGTCCTGACGTGCGGGATCGGCGCGTCGGTCATGAGCATCATCGGACTCATCGAAGGCATCATGTACCTGACCAAGTCGGACGAGGAGTTCTACGAGACCTACATGGTTGGCGAGAAGACCTGGTTCTGAGCATCCGGGTTCCGCGATCGGCTGAGCCCTTCTACACCTTCGGCGGGGCAAGGCGGCGGGCAATCAGCATGGCCATTTCGAGTGCCTGCTCATAGTTGAGCCTGGGGTCGACGAGTGAGCGGTACCCGTCGCGGAGGTCATCGTCCGTCAGCCCGCGCGCACCTCCGGTGCATTCCGTGACGTTTTCGCCAGTGAGCTCGAAGTGGACGCCGCCCAGGATCGACTGGCATTCCGCGTGAATATCGATGGCGGCCTCCAACTCCTGCAGGATGTCGTCGAACCGCCGGGTCTTGATGCCGGCGTCCGTTTTGCGGGTGTTTCCGTGCATCGGATCGCAGACCAGGAGCACGGTTCGGCCGGTCACTCGGACCGCGTCGATCAGCGCGGGGAGGTGATCGGCCACGCGCTCTGCGCCATATCGGTGGATGAATGTGAGCCGCCCGGGTTCGTCATCCGGGTGAAGCGTGTCGACGAGCCGCCCGATGACGTCGGCCATGTCCTTCGGTTTCAGCGCGGGGCCGATCTTGATGGCAATCGGGTTGCGGATGCCTCGAAAGAACTCGACGTGGGCGTCGTCCAAGCCCGCGGTTCGCATGCCGATCCATGGAAAGTGGGTGGAGAGGTTGTACCAGCCGTCCCGCCTGGGTACCCGGCGTGTGAGGGCCGACTCATACGGCAGGAGAAGGCCCTCATGGCTGGTGTAGAAGTCCACACGGGAAATGTCCGAGACCGAGATGCCGCTCAACGTCTCCATGAAGCGAAGCGACTCGCCGATCGACTCGACGATCGCGTGAAACTCCGCTGCCCGCGGCGAGTGCTCGACGAAGTCAAGTTCCCAATACTCGGGATGATGAAGGTCGGCAAAGCCGCCGTCGATCAGGCTCCGAATGAAATTGAGTGTGAGTGCGGACCGCTCGTATCCTCGCAGCATGCGCCACGGGTCGGGCATTCGACTTCGCTTGTCGAATGCCGGTCGATTGACGATGTCGCCGTAGTAACTGGGCAGCTGCTCGCCGTCACGCTTCTCGAGCGGTTCACTCCGCGGCTTGGCGTACTGGCCTGCAAATCTGCCGACGCGAATGACACGCCGATGTGTGCCGTGCACGAGCACCAGCGACATCTGCAGGAGAATCTTGAGTTTGTTGATGATGACGCTCGATGTGCACTCTGCAAATGATTCTGCGCAGTCACCTCCCTGAAGGAGAAACCGCCGGCCCGCTGCGGCGTCGGCAAGTTGCTGCTTCAGCGCCTCGATCTCCCAACTGGTGACCAATGGCGGCATGGCCGCCAACTCGGCCGTCGCCTCCGACAATGCGGCCTCGTCGGCGTACTCGGGTTGATGGCGTGCGGGCCGTGCCCGCCATGAGTCGCTCGTCCACGCTGTCATCCTGAGGAGTCCTCGCTCATCATGAGGTGGGTACCATGCGGACGGGAGGACTCGAACCTCCACGGGTTGCCCCACTGGTACCTAAAACCAGCGCGTCTGCCAATTCCGCCACGCCCGCGTTCGTTTGAGAGTACAAGCCAGGGGCGAGCCGCGGGTCGTTCGGGACCGGCGATTGCCGGTTTCGAGTGTCCGCCAATCCATCGGGAGTCCGCAATGTCGAACACATCCAATGCTGGAATCGGGTTTCTCAGGCTGCTGATTCGGCTGGTCCTGGGCGGTGCTTTCTTCTTTGCCGGGTGGCACGCGTGCTTCCAGGAGGTTCCGTTCACGCCAGAGGAGATCCGCATGCTGGAGGGTGTCCCGGTGGCGCCGATCGAGGTGGCCCTGCGGGCGGCACCGCCCGCCGCGCCGGCCCCCGAATCGGCCCAAGAGGCTCCATCGGCGCCGGCCAAGCCCGAGGCGGTCACTGCGGCGGCCGAGGCTGAACCTGCCAAGGCTTCACAGGCGACGGCATCACCCCTGCCGCCGATCGGCCCCTTCGCGGGCACGGCAACCGTGAACCGGCCCGCCGCCGAGCGGCTGGCGCTCGATCTTCAAAGGGCCGGCATCCATGACTTCGCCGAGCCCTTGGCATGGGCCGCCGCTGCCGCATCCCTGGTGGGTGGTGCGCTGGTCGTGATCGGCCTCTTGACGCGGTTCTGGGCCCTCACCATGGCGGTCATGCTTGGCGGCTCGTTCTGGTTCGTGTCGGTCGTGGATGCCGGCCTCTTTGATCGCAATCCGTTTCAGTGGTGGGCCACCGATCAGGAGGCTGCCAAGGCCATGTTCTCGACGGCGGCGTTCTTCACGCTCTCGGTGACGCTGCTCATCACCGGTCCCGGGGGACTTTCGATCGACAGGATCATCTGGCCGGCGGCCCGAACGCCGTCCGAGCCGGTGCCCGACGCCCACGCAGCGGCGTGAGTGGCCGAAGGCCCTTTCGCCCGCGTCAGGTGGCCGGGGGCGGGTGTCTCGTATGCTCCCGGGCGGGAGTCACCTGCTGTTGATCGGAGCCGGCACATTCAAGCGACCTCGACGGTCCTCAGCGGCGAGGCGGCTCGGGCCGTGGGGCCTCAGCATCCTCCTTCATGCGGTGTTGATCTCGCTGGGATGTGCGATCACCTGGTCGATCATCCGGCTCGACGAGCAGCTTCCCTCTCCGGTCATCACCTCCGAAGTCGTCGCGATGACGCCCGTCATGCCGCTCCGCACGGCCCCGGAGCCGCCCGCGCGAGCCACCGTGTCGGTACCGGTTCCGAGCCTCGAGCCTGTGCCCGCCACCCGGCCCCGAGTTGAGGGGCCGCCGCCCGCTGAGACGAACACCGAGCCGCCAGCGGCGTTCGCGGGCGAATCCACCGCGGCGGCACAACGGGTGGTCTTTCTCATCGACGCGAGTGGCAGCATGGTGGCATGGCTGCCATTCGTGTTGGACGAAGTGGAGCGAACCCTGGCCGCGATGCGGCCGACGCAGCGGTTCGCCGTCGTCTGTTTCTCCGGTGAGGACGTTCGATCCCTTCCCGCCCATGGCCTGGTAGCGGCGACCCCAGCGGAAACACGGCCACTCATGCGGCGGCTACGCACGTTGACCGCGCAGTCATTCGGCGACGGCTCCGACCCGGTCCCCGGCTTTCGCGCCGCGCTGGCGCTGCAGCCCGAACTGGTGTTACTTCTCAGCGAGGGCCTGGACGGCCGAGGCCGCTGGGCCGTCGATCGCGGCGCGACCATGCGTGCGCTTGAGGGTCTCAATCCCTCATCGGCGGCGGGTCGGCGGCCCGTCCAGATCAACTGCATCAGGCTGGCATCATCGGCTGCCGATGCGGCTGCCGTCCTGATGCAAGACATTGACGCGACACACGGTGATGGCGCCGTGACGACCGTCAGCTTGGAGGATCTCGACCCATGACCACAAAACGCATCGCGGCCGCCCTCCTGCTGGTGACGGCGACGCCCGCAGCGGCATCACCGGCGGCGAGGAGTTTTGCGTCGGCGTTCTTCATCTCACGAGACGGTGACGGGCGGATCGAGGTGTTGGGAACGGGCGTGACCTGGCTGTTGCTCTGCATGTCTGCAGCCGCCATCGGTTTGGCGATTGCCATGGCGATGGACAATCGCCGCGACACAATCATGCCGGAGGACTTTGTGGAGGCGATGCAGGGCGACATCGAGGCGAACCGATTTCGCGAGGCGATGGGACGCGCCGAGGCGAGCGAGAGTTTCATTGGAGGCATCATGTCGGATGCGATGAAGCAGGCTCCGCACGGATGGGGTGCTGTGGTGCGAGCTTTGGAGCAGGCGTCGGAGGAACGGACCGTCTCCCGACTTCGCCGCATCGAAGTGCTCAACATCATCGGGCAGGTCAGCCCGATGATTGGTCTCTTCGGAACCGTCTACGGCATGATTCTGGCGTTCTCGGCGATTGTCGCTTCGGGAGGCGCGGCCGACCCGGTCATGCTTGCCGGCGGAATTGGTACCGCGCTGACAACGACGTTCTGGGGGCTGGTGGTCGCCATCCCCTCCCTCGCTGCCTGCGCCATGCTCCGCGGACGTATCGACGCCATGACGGCAGAGGCGACACTTGCGGCCGAGGCGCTCCTGGCGCGATTCCGACCACGGCGGAAGGCCGAGGCGACGTGAGCCGCCGGCGAGCCATCAGTTCCGTTCGTGCTGACATGACGCCGTTGATCGACGTGGTGTTTCTTCTCATTGTGTTCTTTGT
>CAZSSV010000220.1:0-4488 GCA_964609425.1 uncultured Isosphaeraceae bacterium
CGCGTTGGCGATTATGCTAAACAACTGCAACGGCGAAGAAACGGACGACACCGAGGAGACGCTGGAGGTCGTCCGCCGACCCATTTCGGCGCCCACCGTGTCTGGACTGATGCGGCGCAACCACCAGTGGCGCTTCCTGATTGATGAAGCGCGAGGCATCGCCTATGTCCGGGTCGATCAATTCACGAGCGACACCGTGCCGCAACTCATTGCAGCGATCGCCCCCCTGAAGGGCGACGGCCGGCTTCGGGGCCTCGTGCTCGACCTTCGAGGCAATCCCGGCGGCGCACTCCCCGCGGCGGTAGAGATGGCCGAACTCTTCCTGGCGGAGGGCGACATCGTCAGCATCGCACCTGAGCGGGACGACCGCGCCGACCAGCGGCGAACCTACCCCGCTCGCCGCGGGCACGCATTGGAAGACATTGCGGTCACCGTGCTCATTGATGAGCAGTCCGCCTCGGCGAGTGAAATCGTCGCCGGTGCCCTCGGTGACAACGGCCGCGCGCTGATCGTTGGCGAACGATCCTTCGGCAAGGGATCCGTCCAGGAGGTTCGGCCGCTGGAAGGTGACCACGGAATGCTGAAGTTCACAACCGCCTATTACTACCTGCCCAGCGGTCGCAACCTGCACCGCCGCAAAGGCAATCCGGATGCGCCCTGGGGGGTGGACCCATCACCAGGGTGCGTCGTTCCCGAGGACTTTGACGCCAAGTTGGCCAGGCTGCAGGGCCGCTGGACCTGGGACGCGATCACGGACGATGAGCCCGAGATTCCCGATGTGCTCGACGACGTCTGGCTGCGAGAGACCTTCAACGATGCGGCACTGGCCGAAGCGGTGGCGCTGCTGCGGCACCACCAGGATGAGGGCGACTGGCCTGAGCTCGGCTCGGATGATGACCCGGCCTTTCCGCCGCTTCAGGCCGAACTCGACGCCGCGCTGGACCAGCGAGAGGCGATCGCAAAACACCTCATTGAATTGCAGGATGAGATCATTCGCCTTCAGGGCAGTGAGCGGACGGTCGATCGCGGACTGGTAGGCCTGGCTGAAGACGCCGACGTCACCGGCGCGGAGATTGTGCTCCGCGATCGGGATGGGCGGGTGCTCGGCACATGGCGTATCGCCGAAGACGAGAACATCAGAGCGAGCCTCGGCGCGGTCGAGATGGCCCCGGTCGTTCCACACGAAGCATCCGAACCGGATGCCGGCGCGAGCTGATTGAATCGTCGATGCCGTTGATACTCGGGATTGAGACGAGCTGCGATGAATCGGCAGCGGCGGTCACGGACGGGCCCCGGTTGGTGCGATCGAGCGTGGTCGCAACCCAGCACGACCTGCACGAGCGGTACGCGGGCGTGGTTCCAGAAATCGCCAGCCGCGCCCATCTTGAGCGGCTGACGCCTGTCATCAGCGAAGCCCTGCGTGAGGCTGGCATCACCCTCAATGACCTTGACGCCGTCGCCGTCGGAAACGCGCCGGGGTTGATCGGCTCGCTCCTGGTCGGCGTGAGTGCCGCCAAGGCCCTGGCCTGGAGCCTCGACATTCCACTCGTAGGCGTCCATCACCTGCTCGCGCACCTCCACGGACCGGCGCTGGATGACGATCCGCTCGCCTTTCCGGCCGTGTCGCTGCTCGCGTCGGGTGGGCACACGGCCATCTACCAGCAGACGGGCTCGCTGGAAGCCTCGCTGCTCGGCAGCACCATCGACGACGCGGTCGGCGAAGCGTTCGACAAGGCCGCCACCATGTTGGAGGCCGGGTACCCCGGGGGGCCCGCCGTTCAGACGCTGGCAGCGCTTGGCGACGCGTTGGCCGTTGATCTTCCAATCTCGGCGCTCGGGAAGGACCGGCTCGACTTCTCATTCGCTGGGCTGAAGACGGCGCTTCTGTACGCCATACGCGGGACACCGACCGGCCGAGGGCGAGCGAGCGTGTTCCCTCGGAGCATCTCTGACTGCAACCCGGGGCGGCGGGCCGACCTTGCCGCAAGCTTCCAACGGTGCGCGGTGGAGGCGTTGATTCGGGGGGTCGAGCGGGCGCTGGACCGGCACGATGCCGCGAGCGTGTGCGGAGGCGGTGGCGTGCTTGCCAATTCGCTGCTGCGATCACGGCTCGAAGAGGTGGCATCTACGCGGGGTCTGCCGCTGAGGATTCCACCCATGAAGTACTGCATCGACAACGCCGCCATGATCGCCGGGCTTGGGTCGATCATGCTGGAATCAGGTCGCGGGGCAGGGCTGGATCTGCAGGCCGCCCCGCGAGCCCCCATCGAGGACGCGGCATGAGCGACCCCCCACCCGTACCGGCGCCGCCGATCGTCGTGACCGGAACGCACCCCGCCTCCCTGGATGACGACACGCTCCGCAAAGAGTCGGAGGAGACCTTCGGACGGCAACGTGGCCCGGGAGGCCAGCACCGCAACCGACGTGACTCCGCCGTGCACCTCAGGCACATCCCCACCGGAGTCGAAGTGGTTGCCGCAGAGCGGCGAAGCCAGCAGGACAACCGGCGTGTTGCCTGGCGGCGGCTGAGACTCAAACTGGCCCGACGCGTGCGCAGACGCATTGACACGAATCGCTACCGACCCAGCGATCTCTGGGAGTCGCGCAGGCAGGGCAACAAAATGTCCGTCAGCCCGTCACACGCGGACTATCCACCACTGCTTGCCGAAGCGATGGACGTCGTGGAAGCCCGGGCTTGGGACGTTGGTGGTGCCTCGGGCACGCTACAGGTATCCATGTCGCAACTCGTCCGGCTGATTCGCCACGATCCGGGTGCCTTCGAACGTGTCAATCGGGGCCGCGTGGCGCGCGGCTGGCACGCGCTGCGAAAGTAGCCACTCCCCAGCCGCCATACCGCGAAGGGCCACCTTGGCCCGCCGCCCGGGGCGAGAACGCGGGGCGGTCGATCTATCATCACGGCGACACGCACCAAGGGATGCCGCCATGCCAACAGACCTCGTTGAACTTCGCCACGACCTGCACCAGCACCCCGAACTCGGATACGAGGAGCATCGAACCAGTGAGGTCGTCCAGCGCGAACTCACGGAGGCCGGCATCACGTTCACGGCAGGCCTGGCCGGTGGAACCGGCGTGCTGGCCCACATCCCTGGAGGGAACGGCGACCCGATCGCACTGCGAGCCGACATGGACGCGCTTCCGATTGCTGAGCAGACTGGCCTGCCATATGCCTCCGTGGTGGAGTCGCGCATGCATGCCTGCGGCCACGACGGACACACGACCATCCTGATCGGAACCGCCCGCGAACTGGCGGCGCGTTCCAAAGCGGGCACCCTGCCTCGCGACGTCACCCTCATCTTTCAGCCCGCCGAAGAAGGCGGCGCTGGCGGCCAGCGAATGGTCGAAGACGGGTGTCTGGACGGCTCGATCCTTGGCGGCCCGGTGCATCGGATCTTCGGGCTGCACGGGTGGCCCAGCCTGCCTCTTGGCGTCCTTGCTTCGCGGCCGGGCCCCATCCTGGCCTGCGCAGACGGGTTTGAGGCCCGCATCACGGGCACGGGCGGGCATGCCGCCATGCCGCATCTGTGCATCGATCCGGTCGCCGCGGCTGCTGCGGTCATTCAGTCGGCACAGCATGTGGTGTCCAGGGGTGTTGACCCGGTTCAGGGTGGCGTGCTGTCCATCACGCGAATCGAAGGAGGCACCACCCACAACATCATTCCGGAGTCGGTCTTTTTGCAGGGAACCACGCGGTTTCTTGAAGAGGAGGCGGGTGTTGTCCTGCACGAGCGGTTTGATCGCGTCCTCCACGAGGTCGCCGCCGCCCACGGGTGCAGGGCGGAGATCGAATGGAAGGACGGCTACCCGGTGACCCGCAATGATGAAGCGGCCTACCAGGCGTGGAATGCCGCGGCCGTGGCGCAGTTTGGCCGTGAGAATGTCCAAACGATGGCACCCGTGATGGGCGGCGAGGACTTCTCGTTCTACGGACAGGTCGTGCCCGCGTGTTTCTTCGCGGTCGGCCTGCTGCCAGCAGGACAGGACACCATGCCCAGCCTGCATCATCCCTGCTTTGACTTCAACGACGACGCGATCCAGATCGGCATCGACGCCTTCCTCTCCCTCACCCACACCTGACCGCCGGTCACTTTATCTCCCTTTCCAACAAGAACTTACAAAACCTCGCTTTTGTAAGTACCTGCCACACAGAGAGATAAAGTCTCCGGGGGATCTCCCCTTGGCCACGCTGACGCGGAACCCCTTGCCTCACAACGAGGTACGTGGATCTCAGACGCCTCGGTGGCTCGCCGCCCCGCCACTCCAACCCCCCCCAAGCCCCTTGGTCGCCCCCCGACCGCCGGTCACCTGAAGCCGTTGTCAGAACAGGACTTACGTTCGGTCGCCTCGCGTAAGTGCCTGTCAATACACGGGATAAAGTGACCGGCGGTCGGGGGGTTGGGGGCGGCTTGGCGGCTGGCGGCGTTTTTGGTAGGATCCCCGGCTCGACATTCAGCGCCGTACACCACTTCG
>CAZSSV010000221.1:0-4482 GCA_964609425.1 uncultured Isosphaeraceae bacterium
GTCCGGCTATCTGAACGGGTCGTTTCCCCATCCGCTGCAGGACAACCACAGCGAGAACTGGGACCTGGTCGTCATGGCGCACGAGCTTGGTCACAATTTTGGGACCCTGCACACCCACGACGGCTACTCGCCTCCGATCGACAACTGCGGCAATGGCGACTGCAGCGGGGCTGCTGACGGAACGATCATGTCCTACTGTCACACCTGCGACGGCGGCATTGCCAACATTCGGCTCGGCTTCCACGAGCGTGTTCAGGACGTGATTCACGGGTACCTTGACGCGATTGAACCGGATTGCGAACTCACGGCCGGATCAGGCGAGGCGGTAGACGACTGGGTGCAGACCATTGCCGGGGAGATGATCGAGATTGACGTGTTGCTCAATGACGCGGCATCGGACTGCACCGGGAACTATGTCCCGGTGATCGCCACCTTTGATGAGGTGACCGCTGCGGGCGGTTCGGTGACACTCGTGCCAGGAGGCGCCGATGGGCGTGACCGCCTGGCGTACATGCCACCGGATGGGTACGACGGAGATGACCTGTTTGGATACATGCTTGTTGGAGGTTCGGAGGCGATGGTGTACCTGACCGTCGAGGGCATGCGGCCCGCCGATCAGCCCGCCTCCGTGGCCGCCGGTGCCTCAGCCGCCTACTACGCGCTCGAATCTCCCACGGCTCTCCCCGACTTTGACGCCTTGACACCGTATCTCGAGGATGTCGTTCCCGACATCGCATTTCAGTCGACCGCCGGCGCCTTTGCGACGAGTGGCCGCAGCGATGAGGTCGGGGCCGTGTTTGAGGGATACGTGGAGGTGCCTGCCTCTGGGTTCTATACGTTCTCGATTGAGTCAGACGATGGGTCGCGGATGCATGTCGGTGAGGAACTTCTCATCGACAACGACGGCGAGCATGCCATGGTCGAGAAGGCTGGAACGATCGGGCTCATGGTGGGCCGGCACAAGGTACGGATTGGATTCTTCGAGCATTTCGGTGGAGCCGGACTGGTTGTTCGCCAGGAGGGACCAGGCGTTCCTCGGCAGATCATTCCGGCGGAGGTGTGGTCTCACGATGTCGAGGACGTGCCGTGCCCCGAGGACGTGGACGGTGACGGCGCTATCGGCGTGAACGACCTGCTCGAGATCATTGGTACCTGGGGGCCATGCCAGGGGTGCTCGGCGGATGTCGATGGGTCCGGCGATGTTGGGGTGGACGATTTGCTCGCGGTCATCGGTGCCTGGGGTACGCCGTGCTGATCACTCGGACGGTACGGAACCGGTGACCCGCGTCAGCGCTCTCTGTCCAATGGCCGCGATGATTGCCAGCACCACAAGCATCGCCACGATGCCACCGATCAGGACCCACGGCCCCGGGCCCTCTGCAATGAAGGTCTGGAGGTCTTCGGCTCCAGAGGCGGCCGCAGCCGCTGAAATCACAACAATGACGGCCGATCTGGGTGACATGCCGACCGCGGCGCCGATCGTCTGAATGGACAGTGGGACCCCGCAGGCGGCGACGGCGAGATTCGTCAGGGCGAAAGGGGAATTGGGCGGAATCCTGATCAAGGTCACGATTCCGAGTGTTGGCCAGAAGCCTCGGCCGACGAGCGCCTGCTTGATGACACGCGCCTTCGGGTGTCGGTCGATGGCCCGCTCGACCCGGTTGCTCGACACAAGCCGGGCCACGCCCCAGCCGATGACGGCGCCGCCGACGAAGCCGCCCAGCGTGGACGCCAGCCCGACACTCACGCCAAACACCCAGCCCGCAACGACGGCCTGGGCGTAGGTGGGCAGCAAGCCCAGACCGCTCGTCACAGCGAAGAACAGGGCGAAGAGCATCGGAGCGGCCGGTCCCACGGCTTCGAGCCACGCTGTGGCGACGGCGAGATTGGCAATGAGTACGAAGCCAAGCGCCGCGGGGCACAGCACCCACAGCACGGCGAGGAGCCCCGCGGGGCCGAGGGAGGAGGCGTTCTCGGATGTCGTCATGGTGTCGTCTCGGCAACCCGGTCAAGCACGGCGTTCGGGTCGGCGCGGAGCGAGGGTTTCGTGGCCGGCGGTAGTGATGCGGCCGTGAGTTCGGCCAGCGCGACGAGGCCGAGCGTTGTGGGATGGAGCTGATCAAACTGAATCAAGGCGGAGTCGGACGGCCAGATGTGCTCGTTCAGGTGGAGCGACTCACCACGCTGCATGCGGGCGACAGTTGCCGCGAGCGGAATCAGCGTGGTGTCGTCTCGCGAGGCCACCCACTCCCTGATTCGGAGGTTCATCGCCGCCAATGCTTCGGGCGTGGGGACCTGATCCATGCGGAGCAGCGCGATGGGCCACACATCCGCCGCTGGCGAGACGTCCGGGATGTCGCCAACCAGCACAGGAACCTCAATGGATTCGAGGAGGCGCAGCCCCTGGTTCAGATTGGCCAGTCTCGCATCGATATCGTCCCTCCCGATGGGAACGCCCTGCCCATCGTGGCTTCCGTACGCGAACCAGAACAGGAAGTCCAGGGCGACGATGTGCGTCGGTCGCGCTGCCTGAGCCGACTGGAGCACTGCTGGTCCGATTCGGTGAGGTGCGGAGAAGAACCAGATGGCGGTGTGCCCACTGACGTCTTCGCGATCGCCGCCCAGAACGGCGGGCAGCACGTCCGCCAGGTCGGCATGTCGATGATGAACGGGGATGGCGTGATCGGTGGGGGGTGTCGGTATGACGACGCCCCACCCGGCGGACGCGCTGGCCCCCACAACGGCGATGTGGTGCGGCGGACATGGGTCGGCCGCGGCGGCCAGCAGCAGCACGGTGTGCAGCCATGTCATGTGGAAACCTCCGACCGCTCCCGCGTGCCGGTCCAAAGCTCATAGCCCAGCAGGCGGGCGTCCACTTTGGCATGCTTCATGGGCACGCGGCAGGCCGTCTTGAGGCCGACAGATTTGGCCAGATCGAGATTGCCCGTGAAGATCCACCCGGACCAGCCGCCACATCGCTGCTTGAAGAAGTCGCCCATTCGTTTGTACAGCGGCTTCAGCGCTGTTTCATCGCCCAGGCGCAGACCATATTCGGGATGCAGGATGATGTGTCCGGGGGTCTCGGGGAGCGATGTGTCAGCAAAGTCACACACGGCGGTCTGAATCATGTGCCCGACGCCAGCTGTTTCCGCATTTCGGCGTGTGGCCTCGACGGCCTGAGGGTCATGATCGGTGGCGATGATGGGTGGAAGGTCGGTGCGGGGGCGCCTGGGCTTCTTCGGCGTGACCTCACGTCGCAGGTCGGCCCAGAGCTGTGTATTGAATCCCTGAAGATGCTGAAATGCGAACTGGCTGCGAAGGAGCCCAGGCGGTCGACCTGCCGCCAGGAGCGCGCCTTCGATGGCGAGCGTTCCGCTGCCGCACATGGGTATGACCAGCGGCGTCGTGCCTGGCCAGCCGGCGCGTCGGAGAATTGCGGCTGCGAGCGTTTCCCGGAGGGGGGCTGCGTGCGGCATCTTTCGGTAGCCACGGTCGGAAAGCTTTTGCCCGCTGGTGTCCAGCCAGATCTGAGCTGTGTCGCCGTGCCAATGGAGGTGAACGACGACGCCCGTTCGAAGTGGGCCCGAATCCGGGCGCGTGCCGTGTACGCTGCGAATGCGATCGACGATGGCGTCTTTGAGCCGGAGGCTGGCGAACATCGTGTTGTCGATGCTGGAGTGCCGGACCGTCGAGGTCACCGAGAGGTAGCCAGTGGTCGGGACGATCGTGTCCCATGCGATCTTCGCAGTCTCACGCTGCAATTGGTCCGGGTGGACACATGGGAATCGCTTCACCAACGTCAGGATCCGCATGGCGATGCGCGACTCGAGATTCAGGCGCATGGCGTCGAACAGCGTCCCCTGGACTTCCACGCCGGTTGTGTCGCTTGATTCGACGTGCCGTCCGAGTGCGCGGACCTCTTCTTCGAGCATGGGCGATTGGCCGTTGGCGCAGGTCAATCGAATTGTCGTCGTGCGTGAGAAGTCCATGGTGGAGTGGTGGCATCGCCGCCTTCGAGTCGATGAGGACACGGTCGGCCGCTGCCGACCAGTATCCCACGGCCACGGTCCCGATGGAGCATGCGGTGGAAGAACTTCAGGTCAATCGCCGTTTCTGCATACCCCCGCGGTCACTCCGGATCGAGACATCGACGGCGAGCGGGCCTGGCGGGCAGCGATTGAACCGGGTGCGAACCAGGGTCACGCTCATATACGATCTCGGCGGCTGCGACGCAGTCGGCGACGTGAGAAGGCGTCGAATTGAAGCCCGGCTGGGCCACCGCGTGGCCTCGGATGGCACCCTGCGGGTGACATGCGGGCGGCACCGCCAGCAGGTGCGAAACATCAAGGATGCTCGGGACAGACTGGCGCAGCTGCTCCGGGAGGCCCTGACGCCACGGAAGGCTCGCAAGCCCACCCGACCAACGGCCGCCAGCAGGACCAGGAGAAGGGAAAACAAGGCCCGCCGTGGTGCCAGAAAGGC
>CAZSSV010000222.1:0-4481 GCA_964609425.1 uncultured Isosphaeraceae bacterium
ACGGCGAGGACGTCATTGACGTCGGTCACGCCATCGGGATTGCCGTCGGCACCGGTGAGATCGGTGTGGCAGTCTGGGAGCGCTTCATCGCAGGGGTCGCTCGAAGCGGCCCCGGCGACTTCGATGGCCTCGACCCAATGGACGCTCGGGAAGCCGATGCCGCCCGTGGTGGTCCAGTTCGGGATACCACAATCTCCGTCGATGGTGCGGAGGTAACTCGGGGAGCTTTCGCCCAGGTTGTTCCCCCCGATCAGCCCGGCCGCGTTGAGGGCGGGTACGAAGAGCGTGACAAACACCAGCTCTTCGGCATCGACCATGATGGGGGGGTCCATCGTCGCAGTTGCGTAGAACGGTGTCGTCCCTGAGCCGGTCACGGTCGCGGAACCGAGCATGGTCAGGTCCGAGCCGGTGCTGTTGGGGCCTGGCGTGCCATCCGTGTCGCGGTACACGGTGACGGTGAGTTCAGTCACCTGATCGAGCTGCTCGATGCCCCAGTGAACGCACGTGAGTTGGAGCGCGCCCGACAGTCCCGAGGTCGAGAGATCGTGCGACCGCCCGTACTCTGCGGCAGGTGTCGAGGACCCATTGGTGCAGGCCACCGAGCCGCCGACCGTGATGGTGTCGGTATCGACGCTCTCGCTCAGCAACGAAGCGTCGCCGTCGCAGGGGGTGATGCCGCTGAATGCGAGTGTTCCGCCGCACGCCAAGAGGCCCGCAGCGCCGATCGACTGGATGGTCATCATGGTGTCATTCTCTCTCTTGCCTGGCCGGGTAACCCGGCGCTTGATTCTCGGACGCTTGGATTCGAAACCGCACCGCGAGCCTCTCGGCCACGTTCGGGAGCGCATCCACCCTCAGCATGGCATGCTACACCCCAGTGTCCAGAACCCAAGCATTGACTCGGTGAAAGTTACCCTCATGTCCTTAGGCGCCGGGCCCAGATCGATGCCGCTGGGGGGCTCCGCGGCCGGTCGCAGGCCCCGTTTCGAGGAACTGGCTGATGGCGGAGGCCCGGCTGGAGGCGACGGGTGGGTCGTGAGCGGGCGATTCCGGGCCTGTGAGGCGTGCCTGCCAGCCCGAGGCCAGTGACAACCCAATGACCAGCCGGCCGGACTCAGACCTCGCCAGGGTGCCATCGAGGCGATACACACGCTGGCGGGCCTTTGGTCGGACCCGCACCATGCCCACCTCGTGCAGTCGCCGCAGGTTGTGGCTGACCAGGGCGATGCTCACCCGCAGGTGGGCCGCCAGTTCGGAGACCGAGCACGGGCCTTCGGCAAGCCGCTGGAGCAGGCGGAGCCGAACATCTCCCGAGAGCAGCCTCAGAATGCCAAGCAGGCCCGGGTCAGGTCGATCGCTTCTGCCAGAGCCGGTGTCTGCGTGACCGTCGCACACGTGGTCGGTGCAGGGACCGGCTGAAGCCGCGTCCAGACTGCGGGTCACTGGGGACATCCGCCCGGAATGTTCATGGCACGTCATGGTGCGCAATCTCCACACCCTCACCCACAGATGGCCCCACCCTACGCGCGGTTCTGCCGCGGTGCGGGGAAACTTTGATTGAATGATGACAAAGTTCGGCTGCTCATGAGCCGAAAGGAATGGCCACCAGGAACGAGCCCCCGCGTCGCGGTGCCGTCCAATACCGGAGGAGGGACTCGAACCCTCACTCCCTTGCGGGAAACGGATTTTGAATCCGTCGCGTCTGCCAATTCCGCCACTCCGGCTTCGGGGGGGCATCATCCCCGATCAGGCGTGCCATGACAAATGGCCACGCCCGCCCAGGGCCCCCATACACTGCGGTGCATGCCAGTTTCCGACGACACCAGCGGCGGTGGGATACCCGGCCGCATTCTGCTTCAGATCGGCGGCGGGCTGCTGATTGCGGCGGCCCTCGTGGCGCTGGGCAGTGGCGCTTTCGACCGTTCGCCGCAGCCCCAGACCGTTGCCTCGGTCCCGACCGATACCCCGCCTCCCAGCACGCCGCCCCCGCCTGTGGCCCAGAAGCCAGCCCCTGCCGCGGCGGACGAATCCTCCGACGAAGCCGTGCAGGTTTCGCTGGACCCTCCCGTTTACGAGTTTGGGTATCTCCGGCCGGGGGAGGCTCGCACGCGGAGCCTGACACTGACCAATCTGGATGCGGCGCCCATTCGCCTGAAGGGGACGTGGCGGGGGTGCTCCTGCACAACCTTGGATCTCTCACCCGGCATGCTTCAGCCGGGCCAGTCACTGGTCGTGCCTGCGACCTTGACCGCTGGCCTGACACCAACGACCAAGACCTCCACGGTGAAGCTCGAGGTCGCCGGGCGTCCTCCCATTGTTCTTCCGGTCGAAGGCGAGATCATTCGCGGTGTTCGGGCCAGACCCCGCGACATTGACACGTATCGCTACCGCGGCCCAGAGGGGAACTACATTCCCAACGGGCGGATCGTCCTTGATGCGCCGGAAGGCCCCGACTTTCGCATTCTTTCGGTCAACGGCACGACTGTCGATTCGTCGATGGCGTCTCAGCATGTGATTCCCTGGGATGTCAGCGGGTGGGACCCGACGACGGGGCTGGACCAGCACGGTGCGGTCATCCCCGCGTTCTGGCTGGTGGAAACGGACCATCCCGAGACGCCGGTCCTGGAGATTCCCGTGCGACACCGCGCCCATCGGCCGACGCCGCGCGGGGATCGACCGTGGTTCTTTGTCGAACAACGCGTCAATGTCGGCGGCATTCCTTCGGGTGGCTCCGGCGAATTCACGCTCCCCATCAAGTGGGCCGGAGGGAATGTCGGCCGCGACGACACCATCACGCGTGTCTCGTCGAGCAGCGATCTCTTCAGGGCCGACCTCATCTCCAACGTGCCACAGGGGCGAGAGTCGCTGGCGAGCATTCTTGTGACGCCGCTTCCCGGCACGAAGGGTCCGTTCCAGGGTGAGATCACCATCCATGGCGAGGCCTTTGAAGCCGCGCTCCCCATCGTCGGACACGCCGCGAGATCGAACCCGAAATGATGTCCGTGACCGCCATTGTGCCGGCGGCCGGGTCATCGACGCGTTTCGGTGGCGACAAACTCGCGCGCGATCTTGGTGGCCGGCCGCTGCTGGTCAGGACGGTCGAGGCGCTGTCTCGCCGCGCCGAGGTTCAACAGATCATCGTCGCTGGACCTCCAGACGCGTTTGAGGACTTTGCTGCGAGGTTCGGTCCCGTGCTTGGCTTTCATGGTGCCCAACTGGTGCCCGGAGGTCGCGTGGATCGATGGGAGACGGTGTCGCTGGCGTTGGCCCATGTCAACGACGAGGCGACGCATGTGGCCGTTCATGACGCGGCCCGCCCGTGTGTGGGTGATGCGCTTCTCGACCGGCTCTTCGAGGCGGCGGCGACCCTCGATGCGGTCGTGCCATGTGTCGAGGTGACCAGCACCATCAAGGAAGTCGATCTGGCCTCGGCCGCCGATGTCGCGGAAGGTGACGCGCTGGTGGACGCGATCCTCGGCGGCGAGACGGCCCCGGTTCTAGAGGCTGTGCCTGTGACCGGAACGGTGCCACGTGAGCGGCTGCGCCTTGCCCAGACACCGCAGGTGTTCGCCAGGGAAGTCCTGACCGCGGCGTACGCGTGCGGGGCCGACGGGACGACCGATGACGCATCCGTGGTTCAGCGGGCGGGGCACGTCGTGTACGCGGTTCCCGGAGACCCGCTGAACATCAAAGTGACCCACGCGGGCGATCTGCCGCTGGCGTCGGCCATCCTGCGAGGGATGACATCGGCGTGAGCTTTCGGAATCCGCGATGTTGTCGGGAGGCGCCTGGTCGATCAAGCCGATATGTGCCCGAGCCTCAGGGCGGTCGACGTGGAACGGCCGACCACCCAGGCGGAGCCGGTTTCGACGGATGACACACAATGCCTCGACATCGACGCCGCTCGTCAGCGTCATCGTGCCGACCTATCAGGAGGCGGAGAGCCTTGGACCGCTGTTGTCGCGGTTGGGCGAAGTGCGTCAGCACTGCGACCTCGACGTCCTGATCATTGACGACGATTCGCAGGACGGGACAGAGGCTCTGATCGAGTCGCTTTCGCTATCTTGGGTCCGATTGATCGTCCGGACGAGGGACCGCGGGCTGAGCAGCGCCGTGCTGCACGGGCTCGCCCAGGCGCGTGGTGAGTTCCTCGTCGTGATGGACGCGGATCTTTCGCACCCTCCAGAAGTGATACCGGAGATGGTTTCCGCGTTACGCGCGGGCGCTGACTTTGTCGTCGGGTCGCGTTACGTCCCCGGTGGCAGCACCGAAGACGGCTGGGGTTTCCTGCGGTGGGTGAATTCCAAGGTCGCAACACTCATGGCCCGGCCGTTTACACGGGTGCGCGATCCGATGCGCGGCTTTCTTGCGTTTCAGAAGAACCGGTGGGTCGAAGCCGTCGACCTCGACCCCATTGGATACAAGATCGGTCTTGAGTTGATCGTCAAGTGCCGCTGCAGCCGTGTCTTGGAGGGGCCCAT
>CAZSSV010000223.1:0-4464 GCA_964609425.1 uncultured Isosphaeraceae bacterium
CGAGCGATCTCAGTCGCTGGGAGGGTGAGATCGGTGGTGAAGAGCCCTGGAAGGTGGGACACCAGGTGCGCTCGTGGATGCGCTCGCAGGCGACTCTTCCCGTCGGTTCGGAGCCGGCACTCGAGCCAGACGATCAGGCCGCCCAGTGCGGCAGCGCCAGCCAGGTTGACGGCGAGGATGGCCAGCCACGTCGAGATGCCGGCACTCTGGGACGCCCATTCCGCCAGCCCTCTGAGCAGCGCGCCCATCGCCCCGCCCACACCGACCGCGAGCAGCGTCCAGACGCCGCTCACGCTGCGGCCCCGATCCACGTCGTGGCCGCGATGCCCACATAGACCAGTCCAACGCCTCCTCCAACCGAGAGCAGCAGGCACGCGGCAACCTGCCGCCACGCGCCTGCCAAACCAAGGAGGGCCAGTTCCAGTGCGAAACTGCTGAAGGTGGTGAGCCCGCCACACACGCCCGTCATGACCAGGGCGGTGTTCCATGGCGACTGGGTCCATGGCGACTGGGTCTGAACGCCAACGGCCACGCCGATCATCAGGCACCCGATCAAGTTGGCAATCAAGACGCCGACCCAGCCCGGCCAGGTGGTCCACCGCGCCTGCGACAGGCCGATCAGGGAGCGGATGGTCGCCCCAAGGGCGCCTCCGGCGGCGATCATCCACACCGTTTCCAACGTCACAGACGCATCCTACGAGGCACACCGCGAGGCGACATGGCCCAATGACGCTCAGATGCGATTCAATCGGACTTGGTGCCGCCGCTCGCTCGAGGGCGGGTGATGCCGCTGATGGTGGGCACGCTCATCCCGTTGCCCGCCCATCCGACCCCGGCAGGCGAGCGGGGGCCAAACCCGGATTGGTGGGGGAGTTTGCATGCACGATCCTGATCGCACTCGGCGTGCTGCTCGCCACGGGCAGCCCCGACCTGCCTGGCACTGGTGCGGCACGGACGAGCCCGGGTGGAGGCGCTGAACTGCTCGCGCGTGCGTCCGATGAGTTGGGCTACGGCACGGGAGCGGTCGCTCGCGTGCCTCAGTCGATCTCATTCACCGAGGCCATCATCGGGCCGCTGTGTATCGCGGCCTTCATCGCGCTGCACATGCAGCTGCGAGTACGCGTCGGTGAGAGGCCGTCGGCCAGGCGAAGCCCATGGGACGGCGTCCGTGACCGGATGACGGATGGTCTGGGTGCCGGGGAGGCTCAGGAGGCGCCGCAGCAACAGGCCGTCTTGGCGAATCGCTCCCCAACAGCCTGCCAGTTCACGACGTTCCACCATGCGGAGATGTAGTCCGGTCGCCGGTTCTGGTAGTGCAGGTAGTACGCATGTTCCCAGACCTCGAGGCACAGGATGGGTGTTCCGCCAGTGCATCCCTCGAGTTTCATCAGAGGGTTGTCTTGATTCGCAGTGGAGCAAATCGACAGGCTGCCGCCATTGGCGCAGAGCCAGGCCCAGCCGGAACCGAACCGTGTGGCGGCGGCCGCCTCAAACTGTTCCTTCATGGCATCAAGGCTTCCGTAGGTCGCGCTGATCGCATCGGCAAGTCCGCCCGTCGGGCCTTCGCCGCCGGCAGGTCCCATGACTTTCCAGAAGACGGAGTGGTTGAAGTGGCCTCCTCCGTTATTGCGGACGGCGGTCCGAATGTCTTCCGGCACCGCGTCCAGGTTGCTGCACAGCGTGCCGGGGCACATGGCCTCCAGTTCAGCGTGCCCTTCGATGGCCGCGTTGAGCTTGGCGACATAGCCGGCGTGGTGCTTGTCGTGGTGGATCTCCATCGTTCTCGCGTCGATCGCGGGCTCGAGGGCGTCGAAGGCGTAAGGAAGATCCGGCAACGTGAACGTCATGGTGCACCTCCTGTGGCGTGTGGAATGAACCGGTCGATCATACACGGCTGCGGTTGACGTGGCTCCACTCGGACACCATCATCCGGTTTCAACCGACAAGGACGCTCGATCCATGACTCAAGAATCAACAACCCGGCAGGAAGAGGGCGGCTTCGGCTGCTGGTGGATGATCGTGATCGGGATCATCGTGGTCTTTGCAGTGCTCGTCGGGTACCTCGTGCTCGTCTGAATCAGCGCCCGCCGATCCACGCCCGCAGGGCGGTGCTCATGGCGGCCCCGATGCCGTGGCCGACCGCCTCTTCGCACCAGGTGACCTGGGCGGGCGTGTGCTGCTGGTAGAAGTCGCGGATGGCGTGTCCGGAACGGACCGGAATGAGTTCGTCGTGGGTGCCGTGCGAGAGAAAGACCGGAAAGTCCATGGGTGTGGTGGCGGATGGGGTGAACACTTCGGGAATCAGGCGGCCGCTGCAGGCGGCCAAACCCAGCAGCGGGAGCTGGGCGTGCAGCACCAGTCCATGCCCCAGCATGGCACCCTGGCTGAATCCGAGCACGACCGCGTCCTCAACCGCGAGCCCGGCGGCTTTCAGCGCGGCGGGAACGTCCTGAGCGAGGCGATCCATCGCCGCGACGGCACCTTCGGTGTCATAGGCGATCCCGCCTTCGGGATCCGGCGACAGGTGAAACCAGGCTCGGCCCCCGGGCATGCCCATCGGTCCGAGGTCCAGCGGTGCTTCCAGCGCCACCGCGGTCCAGTCTGGAGCCAGCGCGTCTCGAAGCGGAAGCAGGTCCGCGGCGTTGGCGCCGTACCCGTGCAGGAGCACGAGGCTGCGGCCGGTCGCCGCGCGGTCTGATTGCGGAGGCATCACGATGGTGCGCAGGGCAGGCTTGGTGCTCATGCCGATGACTCTATCGACCGCTTCCCAGCCGCGCCAGCACGATGCCGGCAATGACCACCACGCCGGCGGTCATTTGCCCGCCGCCGAGGGGCTCGTCGAGGAAGGCCCAGCCCCAGACTGCCGTCGCCACAGGTTGCACCAGCAGCGTGACGGCAGCGAATGAGGCGGGCAGGGCAGCCAGCGAAAGGACAATCAGTCCCTGCCCGAGACAGTGCGGGACCAGGGCGAGCAGGACCAGCCACATCCATCCCGGGTTGCGTGTCGGGAGCAGCGGCTCGGACGATGCAAGGGCGAAGACGCTCAGCACCAGCGCGGCGGAGACTGTTGCAACTGCCATGAGCAGGGCCGCGCCGGTGCCACCACGAAGCCGTTTGATCGCCACGATGTACGCCGCGTAGAACACGGCCGTCGACATGGCCATCAGATCGCCTGCCAGCTGATCTGGCGCGTCGGCCGGGCGTTTGGCCAGCAGCACCAGCCAGGCGGCCCCTGCGAGGGCGGCGATACTCCCGGCCAGATAGCGTCCGTCAAGCCGCTCCTTGAGCCACAACCAGCCAACCAGCCCGACGATGATCACGCCCAGATTGGCCAGGAGGGTGGCGCTGGCGGCGGTCGTCCAGGCGAAGGACACGTGCCAGGTGAGCAGGTCGAATGCGAAGAACAAGCCGGGGACGAGCAATACGACCCGCCACGTTCTCAGCGCGTCGCGGGCCTGCGATCGGGCCGATGGCAGCACCAGCACCACGGCCAGGAGGGCGGGGACCGACAGGGTGGTTCGCCAGAAGGCAGAAGCGATCAGCCCAACCCCGCCATCCTCCGCGGCCAGCTTCGCCAGGGGCGCTGCGAATGAAATGCAGATCGCGCCGGCGAGCAGCGCGAGCACGGGCCAGAGTGGTCGTTGGCGGCTCAGGGTTGAACCGCCTCACCGACGTCAGGGGTGTGCACCTGAAAGCCGCGTCCCTCGAGGCGGCGAGCGAACGTGGCCCGCGGCTCGGGGTCACCGTGGTTCAGCACCACGGTTGGCCGTGGACCAGGCATGCCCTCCAGCCAGGCTTGGAGTTGGGCCGCATCGGCATGGCCTGAGAAGCAACGCAGGTGGTTGATCGGCGCTTCGACGGGTGTCCATCGCCCGCGCAGTCTGATCCGTGGCGGGTCGTCGGCCAAGCGGCCGGTCAACGTGCCCGGCATACAAAAGCCTGCCAGCAGGACGCGACCACGCCGTGATGGAAGCCATCGAATGAGGTGCTCCACGATGGGACCACCCTCGCCGAATCCGTTTCCGGCAAGCACCAGTGCCGGGCCCTGGAGATCCTTGATGATCTGCGCAGCGCGTCGGCTGCGGAGCCGCGTGAGTTCTGGGAAGTCCAGCGGGTCGATGCCCCTGGCCAGCAGCATCTGGGCCTCCGGCGCGAGCTGGTCTGCATGACTGGCATGCAGCGGGGCGACGACCGACGCAATCATCGAGTCGAGCATGACGGGCATCCCGAGTTCACCCCGCCGTGAACAGTGGCCGAGTCGGTAGAGCAGTTGATGGCTTCGGCCCAACGCGAATGTTGGGCAGACGACGACCTGTTCGGCGACGCGCGCCTGGGCGAGCACGCCTGCGAGTTGCCTGCTCGGGGAGTCCTGCTCGGGATCCTCGACATCGCCGCGCGTGCACTCCATCACGACGAGATCTGCGGCTGGAGGTGGCGGTGGGGGTGGGAGGGGCAGGCCCTCAC
>CAZSSV010000224.1:0-4426 GCA_964609425.1 uncultured Isosphaeraceae bacterium
CATGACGACGTCGTCAAATGCATCGAGGCGGTCGTAGTTCTCCTGCCAGCCGCTGCCCGTGGCAGGGAAGTCACCACCGTCGAGCGGCTCACCCTGCACATTGCGCGGCCCGTCGAGGCGAGCGAGGAAGATGCCGTCCGGGCCCGCAGACAGCATGGCGTAACCGGCCCTGGCCGTTCCGAGCCGCGGGTCGGCCGAGGAGAAACTGTTGTCGTCGAAGTACGACTGTCGCGCCATCGCCGGATGCGACAGCAGCAGGTACATCCAGTAGTCACGCTCGCCGTCCTGGCCTTCCGTACCGAGCCGGCTGCCGAGGAAGGGCTTGGTGGTGTCGCAAGCCTGCTGCGCCTGGGTTCGGCCGAGGCGGGCGCTGCCGAGGTAGCGATCCATGCCATTGAGTCGAAACTGCGGTGTGCCTTCGTGCTCCTCAAATCCCAGAAGGAGCGGCCCGGTGTCACGCTCCTTGCGGAAGATCATGATGGGATTGCCCCAGGCGTCGATCAGGTCGGGCACCTTGGTGAAGCCATCTGTGACCGCAATGCCGTTCTCGCCGTCGGCGTCGGCGTCGTATCCACCGCCCCAGCGTTCGAGGAGTTCATTCTCTTTGGGCGAGAGGTAGGGGGGATACTGCTTTCCGTTGATCCACGGCCCTTCTCCGAGCCTCGGCATGCGGACGAGGACGGCGTACTTGAGGGGTTGATGGTCCGGGTCGGGGTCTTCGAGCACGAACTCGATCGGGGTGACACCGTCCTCGCTCATCGCCGCATCTCGATACCGGGTGTATTCGGCGTTGAGCACCTGGTCGAGCGGGTTGTCGTCGGCGTCAAGCACGTTCACCCGGGCACCGCCGAGCAGATGGAGCAGGATGTTCTGGGTGTTGGTCAGGTTGGCGCCTTCAGAGCCGTCCTCGTGCAGCATGTGGACCGGCACGATGCCGGGGAGCGAGCCGTGTTCAAGTGTGAAGGCGTCGATGGCGGCGGACACGGATTCCATCGTGGACTTGGTCTTGGCGACCTTGGCGGCGGTGGTGGCACCACCGACGGCCACCAGCAAGATGCCCGCCAGCACGCCGATCAGCGCGATGACAATCAGGATTTCGACGAGGGTGAACGCCCGGGAGGGGCGGGTATGCGAGGCGGTCATGTGCGGTTCTCCGGGATGCCAGCCACTCAGGATACTCCCGACCGGAGGCTGCGGTTCCAGCAGATCAGAGGGCTGCCAGGCGTTGGGCCGTATCCAGTTCGATCAGTTGGTCGATCATCGGCTGAAGATCGCCCTGCATGACGGCCTGCAGCGGGAAGTTTCTGCTCAGTCGTGTGTCTACGGCGATGGCGTCCTTCCACCGATAGGTGCGAATCTTTTCGGCCCGCGAGCCGCTGCCGATCATGGCGGCGCGGGACTCGGCGCGGGCGGCCTCCTGTTCGGCCCGTTGCCGCTCGAACAACCGGGCGCGGAGCAGCTTCCACGCCTTTTCGCGATTCTGAGCCTGGCTCTTCGTGTCTTGCATGCGAACTTCAATGCCAGTCGGCTCGTGGATGAGGTGAACGGCCGTCGAGACCTTGTTGACGTTTTGACCGCCCGGCCCGGTTGCGGTTGTGATCATCTCCTTGACGTCTGCGGCGTCGAGTTGCACTTCGACTTCCTCCGGCTCGGGAAGCACTGCGACCGTGGCTGTGGACGTGTGCACTCGGCCCTGTGATTCGGTCGCGGGCACCCGCTTGACCTGGTGGGTTCCCCCCTCGTACCCGAGGCACGACCAGGCGCCCTCGCCCTCTATGGCAATGGTTGCGGCGCGGTAGCCGCCTTGCTCGCCGGGGGAGAGTTCAAGATCTTCGACGCGCCATCTCTTTGCGGTCGCGTAACGGCGGTACATCTCAAGCAGATCGCCGGCCCAGAGCGCAGCTTCGTCGCCGCCCACGCCGGAGCGAACCTCGAGAATGAGCGATCCGATGGCGTCGTCGTCGGCGCGGACGAGGCGTGATTGCAGGTCATCGGCGAGTGTTGCCGCATTGCCGCGGAGCGTCTCGAGTTCTTCCTTGGCGAGGCTGCGAAGATCGGCATCCGTCTCGTCTGCGAGCATCGCCTCCGCCTCGCGCTGAGCTTCAGCGTTCGCCGTCCAGACACGATACGGTCCGATGATCCGCTCAAGCGCTGCGCGCCGAATGGAGAGTTCCCGTATCTGTCGATGATCAGCCGTGACCTCAGGCGAAAGCAGGGCGGTCTCGACTTCGTCGAACTGGGCGGCGAGTTCATCGAGTTTGGCGACGAGGTTGGCGGGGAGGTCAGACATCGGCGAGGTGAGGGTATCTCAGGCGTGGCCTGCGCGCGAAGAAGCCGCGCCCGATGGGGACGCGGCTTTGGAGGGATCGAGCGAGGCGGGCTACTTTTTCTTGTTCTTGAAGTAGTCGCCCTTGAACTTGTTCTGGAACTTCTCCACCCGGCCTGCGGTGTCGACGAAGGACGACTTGCCGGTGTAGAAGGGGTGTGAGCCCGACCAGATTTCGACGTTCATCTCAGGCACCGTGGCGCCGACGGTCATGACGACCTCGCCGCGATAGGTGACCTTGCACTCAGGGTAGTACTCGGGGTGGGTGTCGTTCTTCATGGGGTGCTCCAGCGCGTCTGGCCCTCAATCAGGAGCCGAGCCCCGCAGGATACGGCCCCCCCGGAGAATGTCAAGCCAGCCGTTGCCGAGGGGCGATTGGGGCAGTATTCTGTGCCGTCCTGCCCGCCTCGGCTCTCCGGGGAGGGCGACAACCCGATCCCCTGTAGCTCAATTGGTAGAGCGAGCGGCTGTTAACCGCTAGGTTGCTGGTTCGAGTCCAGCCGGGGGAGTTCTTCGGTTCGTCCAAAGTCTGGACGGGCCGAGTCGTTTACAGAGCGAGCCGCGCCGATTGGCCCCTTGGCGGCCCCGCCGCGAGGGGTTGGCGCTCTCGGCTTTGGACGGAGAGCCGAGGCCCCCGATCAGAACGGGTGGTTCCGGGCCCGAACCCGCCCGGACTCTCGCGCTCTCACGCTCTCCGTTTACAGGTTCGTACGATCGGGCGGCCGATCGGAACGGGCTTCGAGCCTTGCGTCGGCCGGCTACGGCACTCGATCATCTTGACCCCGCAGGATTCAACTCGGCAAGTGTCTGGCGGATGAAGCCAGCATGCTTGCTTGCCCGCCATCAACGGAGGATCACGCGGCGTTGACGACAGTCGCGAGCCAGAGCGTTATTGACCTTACCCCTTCTTTAGGTCCACCCTAAATGAGAGAGTGGACGCCTGCAAGGACCTTCCCGGCAAGCGGCCTTGAGCGTAGCGAAAGGCCGTTTGCCGGGTCGCGCCCGGTGAGGGTCTCCGGCGCCGGGGGCCTGTATCCCAGGCTGCTGTGCGGCCGCACCGTGTTGTAGTGCACACGCCATCGCTCGATGAGCACCTTGGCCTCCTTGAGCGTGTAGAAGATCTCGCCATTGAGCAGCTCGTCTCTGAGTTTGCCGTTGAAGCTCTCGCAATAGCCATTCTCCCACGGACTGCCCGGCTCGATGAAGAGCGTCTTGACATCTACTTTGCCAAGCCAGTCGCGCACAGCACTCGACCTGAATTCAGGGCCGTTGTCGCTCCTGATGTACGTGGGTACACCTCGCGTGGCCATCAGCCAGGCAATCCGCTCGAGCACATCATCGCTGCGAATGCTGCGTGCCACATCGATCGCTAGGCACTCACGGGTGTACTCATCCACGATCGTGAGCAGCCGAATTGACCGACCATCTTGGGTCACATCGTGCACGAAGTCGTAGGCCCAGACGTGATCTCTGTGCTGCGGCCGAAGCCGCACACACGAGCCGTCATTGAACCACAGACGACCGCGTTTTGGCTGTTTATGAGGCACTTTCAAGCCCTCTTGCCGCCAGATCCGCTCGACTCGCTTGTGGTTGATCCGAGTGCCCTCATTTCGCATCAGCGCCGTGATTCGTGGCGATCCGTAGCGGCCGTAGACGGCGGCGAGTTCGACGATTCGGCCCGTCACTTCGTCTTCATCATCACGTCGTCGTGGCAGATATCGCTGGACGGATCGTGGCTGCCCCAGCACCTTGCACGCCCGACGCTCACTGGCATCAGGCACGACATCCATGGCATGGATGACGGCCTGACGCCGGCGGGCCGGGCTTAGAAGTTTCCCTCCGCTGCGACCTTCAGAATCTCTTTGTCCAGACTCAGGTCAGCCACCAGTTTCTTGAGCTGGGCATTCTCCTTCTTGAGTGCCTTGAGCTCTCTGGCTTGGTCACGGCGCAGGCCGCCAAACTCCTTGCGCCAGCGGTAGTACGTGGCCTGTGTCACACCGATGCCCTTGCACACCACCTCGACGGACTTGCACTGACTGAGCTCCACCTCTGCCCGCCGGAGATGGTTGATGATCTCCTCTGCCGTATGCCTCTTCCGTG
>CAZSSV010000225.1:0-4417 GCA_964609425.1 uncultured Isosphaeraceae bacterium
GAATGTGCGGCGCCGTACTCCTGCTTGTAGGGCTCGTTGCCAGTGCCGTCTCTGGCGACCTGCCATCGCCCCCAGGCCAGGAACAACTGGTGCGTGGAGGACTGATCGTCCTCTCGGGCGTCCTTCTCGGCTGGCTGCTCACATGGTTGGTGCTTCGCAAGGTGGATACATCCCTCGCCGGCCGCGGTGTGGTCTTGCGTGATGAGGTCGGACCGCCCGTGGGAACGCCCGTGCCGGCGAGCAAAGTCGGAAGCATCGGTATCGCCCTCACACCGCTGCGGCCGTCCGGCCGGATCGAACTCGATGGCGACACGATCGATGCAGTATGCTCGGGCCGCTGGATCGAGGCCGGCACACCCGTCAGGGTCTGCTGCGACGACCTCGTCGTCAGTGTGGAGCCCTGTGAGTGAACATGCTGCTGTCCCAAACCTCGGCGGATCCCGGCAACACCCTGCTGTGGGGATTCGTGCTGATCGGCGCGACCATCTTTCTGATCGCCCTGGAACTGGTCGTGCCCAGTGGCGGCATTCTCGCGATCGCCGCAGCCGCCGCACTCATCGGCGCCATTGCGGCATTCTTCATGCACGACGCCACGACCGGCATGGTGGCCCTGGCCGTCATCGCGATCGTCGGCCCACTGGCCGCCTGGCTTGGATGGCGGTGGTGGTCGGAGACGATCATGGCCGAGCGGCTCGTGCTGCAAACCGATGAAGACACCCCCTCCTCGGCTCGCGCCGCACTGCTGGGCCGAGAAGGTGTGGCCGAGACTGACCTTCGCCCCATCGGTACGGTCCGCATCGACGAACACCGCCATGATGCCCTGTCCGATCTCGGCGTCATCGAAGCCGGGACCACGGTCACGGTCGTCAAGGTTCTTGACAATCAACTCAAAGTTCGCCGCGCAGCGGCAGACACACCGGAGGACAACGTATGACCACCACACTCGCCATGGAACCCATCTGGATCGGCGCGATCGTCGTCGGCGGGATCATCCTGTTGATCGTCTTCCTGTTCGTCTTTCAATACTTCGGCCTCTGGCTCCAGGCATGGATTTCCGGTGCCCGTGTTCGGTTCATCGACCTGGTCATGATGCGCTTTCGGAAGGTCAAGCCCAAGCTCATCGTCGAGAACCGGATTACGGCCAAGAAGGCGGGTATTGAACTCTCGACAGCCCAGTTGGAATCGCACTACCTCGCCGGCGGTCACGTCACCGCCGTGACGCGCGCCGTCATCGCGGCGGGCAAGGCGAGGATCGACCTGGACTGGGGCGTCGCGACCGCCATCGACCTCGCGGGCCGTGACATCCTCGAGGCCGTGCGCACAAGCGTGAACCCGAAGGTCATCGACTGCCCGAGCGTCGAAGGCAGCCGCAGCACGATCGACGCCGTCGCCAAGGACGGCATCAAACTGTGCGCCCGCGCGCGGGTTACCGTTCGCACGAACATCGAGCGACTCGTCGGCGGCGCTACGGAAGAGACCATCATCGCTCGCGTGGGCGAGGGCATCGTCTCCACAATCGGCTCGGCTGCGAACCACCTTGCCGTACTCGAGAACCCTGACGACATCTCACGAACAGTGCTGGAAAAGGGGCTCGACGCCGGCACCGCGTACGAGATCCTCTCCATCGACATTGCCGACATCGACGTCGGCGAGAACATCGGCGCGCGGCTGCAGGCGGATCAGGCAGCTGCGGATACCAAGCGGTATCAGGCGACCGCCGAGCAGCGACGCGCCATGGCAGTCGCGCAGGAGGCCGAACAGAAGGCCGAGGTGCAGAAGAACCGCGCACTGGTCGTTCTCGCCGAAGCGGAAGTGCCCAAAGCGATGGCCGAGTCCTTCCGAAGCGGCAACATCGGCATCATGGACTACTACCGGATGAAGAACCTCGTCGCCGACACCGACATGCGTTCATCCATCGCCGGTGAAGATGGAGACAAGGGCGGGGCTTGATCCCTCGCAACTGCGGTGAGCGATCCGACCAACCCGGCGATCTGGACAGCGCTCGACACCGGCCTGCTGGTGGCGATGCCCTGCCTCCTTGCAATCAGCGCATTCTTCAGCGGCTCCGAAACGGCGATCTTCGGGCTTTCGGCGCGTGACCGTATCGACCTCGCAGAAGCGCACGGTGACCGGTGCGCTGCGATCAGCCTGCTTCGTCACCCCAGGCAGTTGCTTATCACACTTCTGCTGGGCAACATGCTGGCAAACGTGCTGTACTTTGTTCTTGCATCCGTGCTTGCGTGGCACCAACCGTGGGGCGGATGGGGAGCCGTCGCGCTGCCACTGGTGGCCCTACTTGCAATCGTCCTCCTTGGCGAAGTCGCCCCAAAGATGATCGCATCGGCCCGGCCCACGGCGTTTGCTCGCCTCACCGGACCGCCGCTTCTTGCCTTTCACCGCGGACTCTTTCCAGTTCGAACGATTCTCGACCGGCTTGTCGTTCGGCCGCTGGCGAGGCTGGCGACCCCGTCCCGCGCGGTGGAGTGCCTCTCGCTCAGCGAGCTCGACGCACTGATCGCAGCATCCGGCGCTGAAGGGCTGGTCGATGCCACCGAACAGCGCCTGCTTGCCGATGTCATCGCACTTGACCACATGCCGGTGTCCGCCGTCATGACACCGCGAACCCGTATGGTCGCGCTGCAGATCGACGCGACGGAGCGCCACATCCGCGATGCAATTCAGGCGCACAGCTTCATGCGGATACCCGTTTATAGAGCGGACGTCGATGACATCGTTGGTTTCCTCCACGTCAAGGACTGGCTACGAGCTCCAGGCCCGCTCGAGTCGCTGCTTCGCGAACCGACCTATGTCCCCGAGGTCACGACCGTCGACCGGGCGCTCGAGTCACTCAGCCGCTCACACCGGCAAACCGCCATTGTTGTCGACGAGTTCGGAGGCACCGCGGGCGTGGTCTCGCTCCACGATCTCATCGAACCCCTCATTGGCGACATCGCTGACGATGCGTCGCGTCCGGCCGCCGAAGCGCGTCCGCTCGGGCCGGGGCGGTGGACCGTTCCGGGCGACTTTCCTGCAGAGCGACTGGTCAGCGCCCTCATCGGTCCAGCGACTCACATCGGACGCGCCCGTACGGTAGGCGGGCTCGTGACCAGCCGACTCGGCCGCGCGGCCAGAGACGGCGACAGTATCGACGTCGGTAACGTCGTCATTCAAGTTCACCATGCATCTGAGCACGGCGAGGTAGAGACAGCCATCGTCTCCATCGAAGGGGCAGCGCGATGACCCCCCTCGACTGGGCACTCATCGTGGCAGCAGCCCTCGCGGGCATCGCGATTTCAGCCGTGTTTTCGGGCATGGAAATCGGCCTGTACACCATCAACCGTGTACGGCTGGAGCTGCGGGCCGGTCAAGGTGATCGCAGCGCGGCGGTCCTTTCGACGCTCGTTCGGCGGCCGCAGCGCATGCTCGCCGTCATCCTGATCGGCACAAACGCGGCCAATCAACTTGGTGCGTGGAGCATTGCTGCGATGTTGCACGGCGCCGGGTTCGGGCCAGTCCAGTCAATCATCATCGACACGGCCATTCTCGTACCGGTGTTGTTGATCTTCGCGGAGGTCGTGCCGAAGGATCTGTTCCGGGCGCGTGGCGACAACTGGTGCTACCGCCTCGCCGTGCCCCTGCGTGCCGTCGAGATCCTTCTGACCGTGACGTTGATTGCGCCCCTGACGGAGTGGTTTGGCCGAGCGATGGCATGGCTCGTTCGGGGCGGTGACGCCACGGGCATGACGGCCAGGCAACACATGGCGGACTTGCTGAAAGAAGGTGTCGATGCGGGCGTGTTGTCGGTCAACCAAACGGCACTCCTTGACAGGGCGCTTCGCATGCGGCACCAAACCGTGGGCGACGCCATGGTTCCGTGGCAGAATGTCCATGCGATTTCGGCGAACGCCGGGGCCGACGAGCGAAAGGTGGCCATCGACTCGCGGTGGTCGCGCGTACCGATTGTCGATGGCGATGGGCGTGTGCGGACCATCGCATCGATCATCACGCTCCACGCGCGACCGGACGACGCGCTGTCGGCGTGCGCCACCGAAGCTCGCCAGCTCTCACCCGATACCCCTGCTTCAGAAGCCTTGCTGGATCTACGCTCACATCAGGCGGCGATCGGCGTCGTTCAAGACTCCAGCGGCGCACCGGTCGGAATCGTCACCGTGAAGGACCTGGTGAAACCACTCATTGCCGCCGAAGGTCCTTGACGAGCAGGTCCACGTAGCGCGTCCTCTTCCAGCGGCCGACCTTGACCTCGGCCACCACATCGATCTTGGCGCCGCGAGGCAGACAGTCGGGTTCTGCGTCCGTTCCCTTCGGGTACCGGAACCAGATTCCTTTCGCGCCTCGGAAGCGAAGCTGCAGGTGGCTGTTTCCCTGACCAACTGGCTTGGCCCCTTCGAGGGGCAAA
>CAZSSV010000226.1:0-4416 GCA_964609425.1 uncultured Isosphaeraceae bacterium
GACGCTCTGCAAGAACTGGCTGATGTGGACCCGCGCATGGCTCGCGTGGTCGAACTCCGCTTCTTTGGCGGGCTTGAGGTTGGGGAAGTCGCCGTCATTCTCGGTTTCTCCAAGCGGACGATCGAAAGTGATTGGACGACCGCTCGCGCATGGTTGCGGACCCGCCTGAACGCATGAACCGTGGCGACAGGGAGCGTTGGGCACGCACGCGTGCCATCTTCGAGCAGGCACGCGCCATGGCGGACTCCGATCGTCAGACGTATCTCGCAGACGCCTGCAGCGACGACCCCGCGCTCAGGTCAGCCGTCGATGCCCTCCTGAAGAACGACACGGACGACACCTTTCTTCAGGCGCCAGCCATGGGCGCCGGGTTCCATGCCGGCGATCTCGCAGGCGGCGATCAGGAGTATCGCGAAGGGACCACTGGCGGCCTTGGGGACATTCCTGGGTTCACGCCGATCGGAATCATCGGCCGTGGCGGTGACGGGCTTGTCTACGAGGCGATGCAGAAGCATCCCCACCGGCGCGTTGCCATCAAAGTGCTCGCCGAGCGGCACCATGCTCAGGAACGGCGGCGTCGCCTGCATGCCGAAGCCGAGGCACTTGCAGGCATCGACCACCCTGCCGTTGCACGGGTCTTGACCGCAGGAACACTCGAAGATGGACGGCCCTGGATCGCCATGGAGTACGTCGTTGGAGTGCCCGCCACCGAGTGGGTCGAGGCTTGCAACCCACCGCTCGAGCGACGAATCCGACTGGTTGCCGACATTGCCGACGGCGTGCAGGCTGCGCACGCACGAAACATTGTGCACCGCGATCTCAAGCCGGAGAACATCCTGGTGTCGGCGGATGGAGCGCCGAAGGTGCTCGACTTCGGTATCGCTCGTTTCCAAGCGTCGGACGATCAGCCGCTGACGATTGAGGGGTCGATCATGGGAACCGTCCCGTGGATGAGTCCTGAACAGGCCAGCGGCGACGAAGACATCGACACTCGGAGTGACGTCTACAGCCTCGGCGTCCTGCTGTACCGCGTCGTCAATGGCGTCCACCCATACGAACTGCCACCTGGCAATCTCGCGGCCTCGGCCCGTGCCATTTGCGAACGCCTCCCCCACCCATCGACTGGACCCAGGGACCTGCGGGCCGTGTTGGCTCGATCGCTCGAAAAGTCGCCCGATCGGAGGTATGCCAATGCAGGTGAGTTCGCACAAGATCTGCGAGCCGTTCTGGCACGCCGACCGGTCACGGCTCGACCGGACTCCCCGTTGTATCGCATGCAGCAGCGCATCCGCCGCTCACCCATCGTCGCTTCGTTGATCGGCGTGCTGGTGATCGGAGCGGCCATCGCCACCGTCACCATTGCCTCGCAGCGTTCCCAAGCCGCCAGGTCTTCGTCCCTCAAGCTGCGTTCTGACTACCGAGCAGGCGTGCAGCAGGCTGGTGACGCCCTTGCTCGCGGCGACGCTGCCTCGGCGATCGCAGCACTGGATGCGTGCCCTGAAGCGTTGCGGCATTGGGAGTGGGGATGGCTGCGCCGCAGGGCCATGAGCGGGCAGGCGCTGCCGACCGTGTCGCAACGGGGCGACGCGGCTATTGACGACGCAGGCACCGCAACACTCGCTGAAGACAGGCTGGCAAATGTCGATTGGGCCCATGCCACGATTGCGGCATCGGGCGACGTGTTCACTGTGGACGCGGCTGGCAACCTCATCGTGTTCCCGAAGAGCGGCAAGCAGCGAAAGCTCTCCGAGGGCCTGCAACCGTCACAGATTGCCGCGATGGATACCGACTCACTTGGAAGTACGGTTGCCATCGCATTGTCCAAGCCGATCAACCCCAGGGATCCGTCCTCGGTCCAGACTCCGACACGTGTGCTTCTGCTCGATGCTGAATCGGGCAAAGTCCTGCTGGATGACACCATCGCCAACCGCATGCTCGACAGCCGCTCCGCCATCAGTGTGGCTGACCGAGGCCGCGTGCTGGTGACCTGCGACATCGTTGGCGGCCTGACGATCTGGACGCTGGACGAACCTGCTTCGCGGCGGCGTGTTCACGTGTCACAAGGCCCGGCATCGATCGACGTCTCTGGGAGCGGCGACGTGCTCGCAGTGGCCGCAGCCGCTCGTGGGCAGGCGAACGCCTGGCTGCTCTCGGTGGCCACACTCAGGGCACTCGATCATGCGCCGGTGATGTCACACGATCGCGGCATTGTCGATGTGGCTGTTTCTCCTTCGGCCGACGCGGTCGCGACCATCGATGCGGGAGGAACCCTCAAGTTGACGAACGTACGCGGCCGGGACGCGTCATGGTCCGTTGCCGCACATCCCGGGCAAGCGGCGCGAAGCGTGCGGTTCGCGCCGCGAGGCGGGTGGCTGCTGACACGCTCGTCGGACGGCACCCTCAAAAGGTGGCCGCACGCCGGACCCATCGGGGACACGACCAGTTTGCCGGGCCCGATCCGGAGGGCACGTTTCGAACGGGGTGGCAGCGTGATCACGGATTCAGGCGGCACCCTGCTTCGACGGCGTGTATCAGACGGGTCACTGGTGGAAGGCGCGGTGCCATCTGGCGAAGCATTCGCGGCCTCGTGCGTCCAAGACACCGGAAGCGACGTCACGGTGGTCGGTGACAGCCAGGGTGGACTGACCGCGATGAGTGATGCCGGCGAGGTTCGCTGGTCGCGGCGGGCCCACCTCGGCCCGGTGCGCAGCGTGGCCGTCAGTTCGGATGGGCTTCGCGTGTTGAGCACGTCGCTCGAGGGTGATCCGCTCATGCATGACGCCGTGACCGGCGAACTTCTCACCGCCATACCGTGGCCCAACACGATGGTGGCCGCCGTCGGCTTCCTGGACGACGACGAGACCGTCGCCATGCTGTCGCTGAGCGGCTCGCTTCGGCGGCTGCAAGGCCAACCAGTCAGCCAGGGTCACCCACCGGACCGCCCGGCACTTCAATGAGGCCGCCGGCTCGAATCGCCTGAAGCAGGTACTCGTAGATGATCGTGAGCGACTCGGCCAGGGTGTGGTCGGGTGCCGCGCCCCACCATCCGGTACCGCCTCCGACTTGTGGCGAGAATCCGAACCGCCAGCATCCGTATTCGGGGTCCTCTTCATAGACCATGAGATAGACCTCACCGTTGCGGACAACCACGAGCAACCATCGGCCGTTGCCCAACTCGATGAATTGGCGGATCTCGTGTTCGAGTTCCGGAATGTACTCGCACGCCTGAGGCTGGGATGTTGGTGTGGGTGACCCATCGCCCGACTCGATGGACTCGGTGATCGTGGCCTCGTCGGTCCAGATGATGTTGGACCACGTCCAGCCCCCGCCCGCCTCGGGCGCCACCGACGCCATGAGCGAGAGGCCTTCGGGAATGGGCGCGTCTGGAAAGTCGACGCAGTGCACGTCGAGCATGGCGTACTTGGTGTAGGACAGGACCTCGCCCGTGACAGGGTCGATGTCGGAGACCATGGAGAGCCGAATGTCCACCCACGGCTCACCCGGGCCTGCTCGCAGCGGAACCATGCCCACGCCCGCTGGCGAGGTGTCCAGGTACCACGCGGCGTCCACCCGGGCGGTGCCGTCCCCCAGCGGCGTGGCGATCCCCTCGAGCACGATGAGGGGGGATTGCTGAACTGTGACCGAGAATGCCCCCCCGAATGCCCATGTCGCGCACCCGATGAAGGCCGCTACCGCGGTGATTCCACGGATCAGTCTCTCTGAGGTCGTGTGGCTCTTGTGGTGATCTCGCATACAAACCGCCCTCATTGCACCTGATCGTACATGCGCACCCTGGGGCCGCAAGCCGCATCTTTCTTTCCTTCCGCACGGCAGGCCAGGCAGATCCACGGGGCGTGCGAGGCCGCGTGCGAGGCCAGAAATGAGGGCCTAAGCCCCGGAAGGGGGCGCATTTTCACGCCCATGGCGGAGACGCGGCGGCCGGGTGGCTGCTGAGCGGGCCACCTGCTGAGGGCGGCGGCTGGGATTGGGGGTGGGTGTCCGGTCTGGCTCCCGGTCTTGGAGGTGGGTGTCCAGGCTGATCTGTATCCAGTCTGATCTATATATAGGAGGTTTGTGGGGTATCCAATCTGGCCCCCTTTGGTGGGTGTCCAGTCTGGTCCCCACCCTTTGGTGGGTGTCCAGACTCGGGCCTCTTTGGTGGGTGTCCAGTCTCGGGCCTCAGACTCGGGCCTCTTTGGTGGGTGTCCAGTCTCGGGCCTCCAGTCTCGGGCCTCAGCCTCGGGCCTCCCTCTCGATGGGTGTCCAGTCTGGTCCTCCTCTTGGTGGGTGTCCAGTCTGGGGTGCAGTCTGGTCGCCCCATCCCCCTTTGGTGGGTGTCCAGTCTGGGGTGCCTTGGTGGGTGTCCAGTCTGGGGTGCCTTGGGGGGTGTCCGGTTTGTTCGTATTGGTGGGTGTC
>CAZSSV010000227.1:0-4402 GCA_964609425.1 uncultured Isosphaeraceae bacterium
TGTAAAATAAGCACATAAAGTGACCGGCGGTCGCGGTGTGTGGCATACTGGACAGCATGCACCTGCTCACCCCCATGTTGATCACGGCAGCCTCTGCAGAGCCCGCCCACATCGCCGCGTCCGACAGTGCGGCCAATGACCTGTTTGGAGGGGCGGTCGGGACATCCGGTACCCATCTCATCGCGGGCGCGCCCGGGCATGGCGCGTTCGGCTATCTGGCGGGCGCCGCGTACGCATTCGAACACGACGGCGCGTCCTGGGTTCAAGTCCAGAAACTCAGCCCACCGGTGCACGAGCCGTACGGTGAGTTTGGCGGAGCGGTGGCCGTACAGGGCGACCTCGCTGCGATCGGATGGATCGGAGCCATGGACGGTGACGATCGAATCGGCCACGTCGTCCTGTACCAGTGGCAGGATGATCAGTGGGTGCAGGCCCAAGTGCTCAGCGATCCAGACAGCGAACACGGAGATCGATTCGGCACTTCAATCGACATCGACGGCGAGCAGATGATCGTCGGATGCCAGCTCGATGATGAGGCTGCGCTCAATGCAGGCTCCGGCCTGGTGTATCGCCGAATCGACGGCGTATGGACCTTTGAAGCACGGCTCGTCCCCACACAAGGAGATGAGTTCACCTGGGCGGGCCGGGACGTCGCCATTGATGAAGACATCGCGGTCATCGGCGCGTACCGGGAGTGGAACGACGACACTCAAGCGGCAGGTGCCGCATACGTCTTTCACCGAGGCGCCGACGGCGTTTGGACGACCGAGGCGAGATTGACTGCAGCAGATCCCCACCCCGGGAACTACTTCGGATACAGCCTCTCTCTGGACGGCGAGCGTCTGGCCGTGGGAAGCATTCTGAATGATGCGCCGATCGAGGACTCGGGCGCGGTCTACCTGTTCGATCGGACCGGCGGCGCCTGGCCGCAACAGAAACTGTCGCCTCCGGATGTCGGTGGCGAATTCAGTTACGCCATCGCCATGCGTGGCACTGATCTCCTCATCGGCTCCGTGTATCACGCCGGTCCCGGCTTTGCGACGGGCGCGGTGTACCGATTCGAGTGGGTACTCGACCAGTGGCAGTGGCGAGGCAAGTGGCTGCCCTTGCCGGGAACCGATGACTGCTTCTTCGGCGCCTGCATCGCCATCGACGGCGAGCGGGCCGTCGTCGGCGCACCCCGTGAGGCCACGTCCGGCTCCTGGAGCGGCGCCGTGTACGTGGCGCAGATTCAACAGCCCTGCGATGAAGACGTCACAGGCGATGTGCGGGTCGGTGTGGACGACGTGCTCGCCGTCGTCAACGTCTGGGGCCCGTGCGAAGACTGCCCGGAAGACATCGACGCCAGCGGAGATGTCGGCGCCGACGACCTCCTGGCCGTCATCGGCGCCTGGGGCTGGTGTCACTGATCACGGTCGCCTCCGGGCGCTTCGCCTCGACCACCCCTGTGCGCCTTCTAGCCCGGCTTCGATGGTCATTCAAGCAGCCGCGCACCACAATCAGCGGACGCTCGACCGCAGTTCACGCTGTGCCGACGCCAGCCGAGATTGCACGCTCTGATCGCGGGAGCGCTGACTTGGCACTGCACACTGGCAACCAGTGACCGCAGTGCAGGAATGATCACACGCCCCGCCGTCCGGTCTTCCACCGAAGCAGGCGGAGGGCATTGACCACCACCACGATGGTCGAGCCTTCGTGCAGCAGAACTGCAGGGCCGAGATCAGCCACGCCGATGACCGCCAGCGGAGACACCACGCAGATGACACCAAGGGCGATGATCAGATTGTGTGTGATCATGCGGCGACTTGCCTGCGAGAGGGCCACCGCATCGGTGAGCAGTTGCAGATCGCTGCCCATCAAAACGATGTCCGCCGTCTCCATCGCAACATCCGTCCCAGCAGCGCCCATCGCCACACCCACGTCCGCCGCGGCGAGCGCCGGCGCATCGTTGACGCCGTCTCCCACCATGACGACGCTGCCGTGCCTTGCCCGAAGTGACTCCACGATGCCAAGCTTGTCCTCCGGGAGAAGGTCCGACCGGACGTCGTCGATGCCCACCTCAGCAGCGACCAGTTCAGCGGCGCCGGCGTGGTCCCCCGTGATCATGACAACCGACTCGACGCCCAGCGCATGCAGGTCGGCAACTGCGGCCGCCGCCTCACGCCGGGGCCGGTCGGCCAGACCGATCACGCCGATGGCAGCGCCCGCCCTGAACACACAGACCACACTCTCCCCCCGGCCAGACAGACGCTCGATGGCATCGCGCGCCGCGTCCCCCACAACGCCCATGCTCGGGCGGCCAACCGCAATCTCCACGCCGTCAACCTCCGCGACCGCCCCGCGTCCGGCGATTTGCCGAACCGAAGAGGTGCCCGGAATGTCCACGCCTCTGTCCGCGGCGGCAAGAACGATCGCATCTGCAAGTGGATGCGAAACCGATTGCTCCACAGCGGCCGCGAGCCCGACGACCTCCACTTCTGCCGCGCTCGCGGTGGCGACAATGGTCGTCACCTGCGGTTGGCCGACGGTGATCGTCCCGGTCTTGTCAAACGCGACCGCCTTCATTCGGCCGAGCGACTCGAGCGCCGCGCCGCCCTTCATCAGCACGCCAAGCCTCGCAGAACGGCCCAGGCCGCAGAGCACCGCGGCCGGCGTCCCGATGGCGACTGCACACGGTGATGCCGCCACCAGAAAGGCCATACCACGGTAGAAGGACTCGCCCCATGTCTCCCAGCCCGCCCAGGATGGAACCGCCACAACCAGGGCCGTCAGGACAAACACGATCGGTACGTAGATGCGTTCCACACGCTCGGTGAATCGCTCTGCAGGCGACTGTGCCGCCTGCGCCTCTTCCACCATCCTCATGATGCGGGCGAGCGTGCTCTCCCCAGCGAGCCTGTTCACACGCACGACCAATTCGCCCTCACCATTGACCGTTCCGGCGAACACATCATCGCCCTGTTGCTTCTCGACCGGTATCGACTCCCCCGTAACCGGAGACTGGTCGATCGCCGAGTGCCCAACCTGGACAGCACCGTCTACTGGAACCCGATCGAACGGGTGTACCGCGACGTGGTCTCCGACCTCGATGTCTCCCACCGGAATCGTCGTCGTCGATCCGTCCGCTTCGATGCGATCAGCCGTGTCAGGCGCCAGATCGCTCAGCGCATCGACGGCCCGCTTGGCACGTTGAAGTGCCAAATGCTCGCCCGCCGACCCGAGACCGAAGAGGAACAGCAGAAATGCGCCCTCTTCATAGTGCCCAAGTGCCGCCGCGCCGGCCGCAGCAACGAACATGAGGACGTCCACATCCACCCGAAAGCGCCGCAGGACCGAGGCCGCCTCGATGAATGTCGTTGTGCTGGAGAGCACCGCACTCAGACCCAAGAGCACAAGCCTCGCGACTTCGTGGCCCCCAAAGACATGGGTCAGGAATCCTGACAGCAGTAGGCCGCCCGAGATTGTGACGAGCAACAGCTCGCGATCGCCCACAATGGATCGTCCCACCAGGGCAAGCCCGTCCAGCAATCGTCCTGAGCGCGGCACGGCCACCGGCAACTCGCCGCCAGCCGCCCCGTAGCGCACCTCGGTTGCGGCCAGATCCAAGCGTACAGGCAGGCCCTCGAGTCGCTCGGACACTTCGTGCAGTGGGCAGGTATCTCGCGCGAATCGCAGGAACAGCCGGTCATCTCCCCTGGGAAGCACCGCCTGCACGTCGATCGAACGCAGCCTCTGCCGCAGCGCACGCCGGTCGCGTTCGGAGGTGAGTCCGATCACCGGAACGGCCAGCACGACATGAGTAGCGTCACCCGCCTGAAGGTCGCCCTCCTGTGCCGCGCGACGCTCAATCCACTTCACCACACATGCATCACACACGGCCGGATCGACTTCATCGCCGCAGGGGTGGGCCACGCCCGAAGTAAGCACCGGCAGGCGCGTCGGCGGCGTGTCGGCGCGCCCCGAGCCGCTCATGGCCCTTGGATCAGGCGGTAGGTCGTCGGATTGTCCGGCAGGTACCAATGCAGGCCCGCTTCAAAGAACACCGCAAGTGCGTTGGCCGCGATGATCAGACCGAAGATCCACAACACAGTTCGGGGACCGAGCCGGCCTTCGCCCCGCTGAGGCGCCACTCCGTGAAACAGCAGCAAGCGAGTTCCACTGAAGCACAGCACGATGAGAAAGACGATCAGCGCCCATGTGTACAGGTGCAGCCCCATGACGGCCCCCCGTACCCGGGGTTCCCAGGCAAGATGTGCAGAAGAATCTGCCGGCTCGACGCCGCCAACCCCACGACCGCACCGAGCACGCTCATTCCATATTCCTCCACCGCGGCCGATAAGGCCATGTCTCGAACTCGTAGTCCCTCCGTCACAATCATCGCCGTCCCAAGCGCGCACAACCT
>CAZSSV010000228.1:0-4375 GCA_964609425.1 uncultured Isosphaeraceae bacterium
GCTCAGTTGGTTAGAGCGCACCCCTGATAAGGGTGAGGTCGGAGGTTCGAGTCCTCCCAGGCCCATACGAAACGCCGGCACATGCCGGCGTTTCCCCATTGTGGCCAGTACCGCCACCCCGGCCACCGCACCGCTGGCGATACAATGCCCGGCTCGGCCGACTTTGCCCGTCGGTCGCCATCGCACCCTCAACAGTCGAGATCGTCTGTCATGCGTCGAGCCAAGATCAGCGTCATTGGAGCAGGAAACGTCGGCGCGTCCTGCGCCATGTGGGCCGCCGCCAAGGAACTCGGAGACATCGTTCTGGTGGACATTCCCGACATGGTCGGCGTCGCGCAGGGAAAGGCGCTCGACCTGGCGTGCTGCGCTCCGATCGAGCGATTCGACGCAACCATCACGGGCACAGCCGACTACGACGAGGTCGCGGGCAGTGATGTGGTGATTGTCACCGCGGGCATTCCCCGCAAGCCCGGCATGAGCCGCGACGACCTGATTGCGACAAATGTCAAGATCGTCCGAAGCGTGAGCGAGCAGATCGCCACGCACGCACCCGATGCCACGGTGATTCTCGTCAGCAACCCGCTCGACGCGATGGTCTACACCGCGTGGAAGACAACCGGTTTCCCGACCAACCGCATCGTCGGCCAGGCGGGTTGCCTCGATGTTGCCAGATTCCGCACCTTCATCGCCGGCAAGATCGGCTGCAGTGTTGAGGATGTGTCGGCCTTGCTGCTCGGCGGCCACGGCGATGACATGGTGCCGCTGGCGAGTTACACCAGCGTGCACGGCATCCCCGTTTCGCAACTGCTCGACGCCGACACCATCACGGCTTGCGTCGAGCGTGCCAAGATGGGCGGCGGCGAGGTTGTCAAACTCATGGGGACGAGCGCCTACTACGCCCCTGCAAGCGGCAGCGTGCAGATGGCCGAAGCGATTATCAAGGACAAGAAACGCATCCTGCCCTGCGCCGCCTACTGCGACAGCGAGTATGGCGTCGGCGGATACTTCGTCGGTGCCCCGGCCATCCTGGGTGCCGGCGGCGTGGAGAAAGTCATCGAGATCGATCTCAGTGCCGACGAGAAGGTCCTGATGGACGAGTCGGTGAGCCACGTGAAGGACCTCGTTGGCACCGTTCGTGAGACGTTTCCGGACCTGGCCTGACAAGTCCAAGAGACAATAGATTCATTTCCGCCAGCTCCGACCTGCCCGCATGTGAAGATATGCAGGATAATTCGTTGCTTCACGCAGCCCCCGTTGGGATGATGAGCCCTCATGACCAGAGTGGGCCATTCCGGCGCAGAACTGACACGCTTGCTCGACGCAGTCTCCAATGGCGAGACCGGAGCCGTGGAGTCGTTGTGGCTTGTGGTAGAGGACGAAGTCAGAAAAATGGCGTACGCGGCCAGTCGCCGAGAGGTACGAATGGTCACACTTCAGCCGACTGCGTTGGTCAACGAGGTCTTTCTTCGACTGCACGGATCGTCTCGCCCGCAGATGTGGCATCACCGAGCACACTTCTTTGGAAGTGTGGCACGGGCCATGAGCCAAATCCTTGTCGATGCTGCTCGCAAGCGAGGAAGCCGAACTCGGGTGGAGGCGGCAAGAGAACAGGATCTGACGTTGCAACCAGGCCACTTTGGGGCAGAGGCGCAGCGGGACCCGGAACGCATTCAGGTATTGCTGGACCTGTTAGTGAAACTCGCCAAGCTCCACCCTCGCGCAGCCGAAGTTGTCCGGCTCCGCTGGATCATGGGCTTCGAACGTCAATTGGCGGCAGATACGCTGGGGGTAACAACACGAACGCTGCGAAGCGATTGGCGATTCGCTCAGGCGTGGCTGAAGGCGCAACTCGAAGCAACGATGTAGTACGAGGTCAGCATGGTTGATCCTGATCGCCTCAGATCACTGTTTGAACAAGCGGATGAGTTGAATCCGGCCGATCAGTTGCTGTTTCTCGCAAGAGCGTGTGGTGGCGATGATGAACTGTTGAACGCCGTCTCCGAACTTCTGCAACATGTGCATCCTGACGTGGACGACCTGGGGGAAGAGGCACTGGACCCCCTCATTGGTGAGACAATTGGGCGGTGGATTCTCCATTCGGAGCTCGGTACCGGCGCGTCCGGATGCGTTTATGAAGGTCGAAGCGGGCCTGATTCTGTGGCGATCAAGGTGCTGCACGGGCATCGTATGAGCCATAACTCACGCCGAAGATTCGAGCAGGAAGCCCGTATCCTTCGGGGCCTCCAACATGACCACATTTGCAAGGTCCTTGACGCAGGTGTTGCAGAACTCCTTGGGGAGAGCCGCCCATGGATGGCGATGCCGCGGATTCCTGGAGCACGGTCGCTCTGGAGCTATGTGCTCGAACATGAACCGAGCAGAAGCGACCGACTCACCTTGTTCTGCAAGATTTGCCGCGCCGTTGGGGAAGCGCATCGCCGCGGTGTCGTTCACCGTGATCTCAAGCCCGACAACATACTGATCGACCGAGACGGGGTCCCATATGTCATAGACTTCGGAATTGCCCGTGCCACGGACGATGACCTTCGGCACAGGAGCCTGGCAACCCAGCAGGGGCAGTTGCTTGGGACGATGCAGTACATCGCGCCTGAGTTGGCTGGTTCTGGAAACACCGCCTCACCAGAGAGTGATGTGTACGCACTTGGTCTCATGCTCTTTGAATTGCTCGCTGGAGAGCCGCCCTACATCGTCCACCCAACCAACGTCGCTGCTGCAATCGACACAATCCGCCGCGCAGACCCCCCACCACTTTCATCCCTCGATCGAACGCTGGCGGGTGACTTGAACACCATTGTCGAGACTGCAATCGCACGCGACCCCAATCGCCGCTACGCCACCGCCACTTCACTCGCCAATGACATCGAGCGGGCAATCAACGGCGATCCGGTCCTTGCGAAGCCAGAACCGCGGCTAGGCAGGTATCTGCGGAGGCATCGGCATGCGGCCACTGTGTTGATGGTTGCGACCCCAGTATTCGCGGTCATCGCGATCATCGCTGGGGTGCTGGCCTACGACGCCATTCGTTCGCGAGACCAAGTGCTGCTGGAAGCAACCAGAAGAGAGCGATTGCTCGAATACACCGGCTCCTTGATGACTATCCGTGAAGAGGTTCTCAGGCCCCATGAGACCTACTGGGCATCGCAGATAGACCAACTCGCCCGGACGGCAAAGCGCATGGCAGGCGAAGACTCACTTCTACTCGCACAGATGTTGACACTTGCCGCCGGCCCCGACCACGAAGGCATCGACCGGCAGAAGTTGCTGGAACGCGCAGCGGAGGCCATTGCAGGCCTTGACGATGCGGTTGAAGATCGAGTTGCCATTCGTCTCAAGTGGCTTCGGGCCAGACCTAGAGAGGGGGCCAGGATTGACCCACTGCTCGAGATGGTTCCAATGGTCGAAACGGCCTCCGCTGAGTTGCGGGCCGACCTTCTGTCGGCACTCGCAACCTGTGAACTCGATGCCATCGGCGATGCGGACCGCACGTCTCGAGGGCACAACTGGTCTCAGCAGGCGGAAGAACTCATCGTTGCCGAACTTGGCGGCGATCCGGGCCTGCTCATTCCCTTGTATCAGCAGCGAGCCTGGGCTTGGGTTTTCCGGCCACCTGGCGACCAGGCGAGCCTTGCGGCATGTCATGCGCTCTTGATGAACAGACTCATCCCAATGGTTCAAGCTTGGGATGGGCCCGGATCACTGGCTGATGTTCAGGCCAGAGGAATGCTCGGACTCGTCCTGCTTCGCCAAGGCGGGCCTGCAAAGGCAACTGGTGTGCTCCGCACCGTCGTCAATGATGCCAAGGCAGTTGCAGGGATGACCAACAACATCACTTGGCGATACGTCAACAATCTGGCGCTCGCTCTCTGCGCCGCATCGGAAGCGACAGAGAGCCCGGATGAACGCACAGCGCTGCGGGCGGAGGCCGCTACTGCTTGGCGAGATGTACAGCGGGCGACGCAGGCGTACGGAGTGCGAGGCGAGGTCGACTACTACACGCGGGTGTGGGCCGAGAACTTACCAGAACAACCACCAGACCTTGCCGCTGCGCTTGCCGTCTGGGACGCGTTCCACGCCGACCGGTAGCAGATCTGTCGCTCAACCTAACTACGAACTCCACAATCGTTTCCGCTTAGGAGCTGAGCTCCGCATGCCTTCCGGGTGGCGGCTCCTGCGCGGAAACGCCGCCATCTGGATTCGCGATTCACAAGGAGCGGATAGATGAAACTGTGGACGATATGCGGTGGTTTGGCGGCCCTGTGCGGGGCATCTGCCCTTGGCGACGCGGTTCAGTGGACCGCGTCCGACGGCGGCAATGGGCACTGGTACGAAGTGTTTGAGTTTGATCCGCCCATGG
>CAZSSV010000229.1:0-4342 GCA_964609425.1 uncultured Isosphaeraceae bacterium
ATGCGACGCGGATCTGGCGGGCAAGGTCATGAAGCTCATCGATGTGATTGAGGAATGCGACGACGTTCAGAAGGTCTACAGCAATGCGGACATTCCGGACGACGTCATGGCGTCGTTGGAGTGAGTGAAGTCTTCCGGGCTGTGATCTTCCGAGGCCGCGTTCAGGGGGTTGGGTTCAGGTGGACCACCGCTCAGATCGCCGAGCGTTATGCCGTTCGCGGATGGGTGCGCAATGAGCCGGACGGGAGTGTCCGATGCGAGGTCGCCGGGGACAGTGCCGAGGTCAGCGGATTCATGGAGGCCATCTCCTGCGAGATGAGCCGCCACATTGATGACGTGGCCGATGTGGCTTGTCTCGAGGGCGACCTCCCGAGTGAGGAGTTCGTCATTCGGAAATGATCGGGGCGTGGCCTTGCCGCCAGGCCCGGGCGGGTGAGCCCTGGCACCCGCCCGAGACACCGGCGTTCTGAGAGGAGCCGCATCAGAGCACAGGTTGAGGAGGGATCGGTGAGGTGGTGCCAAAATGCATCGAGCGCACCCCCTCCGCCCCCTGCGCGGGGGGCCAGGCCGCGGAGCGGCGTACGGGGGATGTGGAGCTGGCGCGCGAGTCAGTCCCGCCTGATCGGCGTCAATCGGATGTTCCGCCAGCGAACTTGCCCGTGCTCCGGGGCGCTGTGCACCTGCAGCGCGATGAAGCCTTCGGCGTCCTGACCGTCGATCAGATCTGCGCAGGCCGCACCGTTGACCCACGTTCGCAGCCGATCACCATCGGCCTCGATCCGAAGCGTGTTCCACTCGTAGATGCTCGGCACGGCGGCCATGGCCTTGGCGTCATCCTTGAGTGGCGCGAGCCATCCACGTCCGGCTTCATCGTAAATGCCACCGGTCCACCGGCGGTCGGAGTGATCGAGTTCGCACTGATACCCAGTCACGCGCCCGTCGCCATCCCGCTGCCGCGAGCGGAACTGCACGCCCGAGTTGATGGCCGCGTCCCACCTGAAGTCGAGTTCAAGCACGAAGTCGTCGTACAGGTCATTCGTCCGCAGGAACGTATTGGGGCCGGGCCCGCGTGTTCCAACGATGGCACCATCCTGCACGGTGTAGGTCGCATCCCCGCCGACCTTCGTCCAGCCATTGAGATCGGTGCCATTGAAGAGTGGCTTGGTGGCAGGAGCGCATGCTGTGAGTGCCGCGAAGCTGAGAACCGCCCAGTGTTGGATCATGCGTCTCAGGATATCGGGATCGGACATGACAGCAAGTCTGCGTGGGGGGCGTGTGCCCGCCTGTGCGAAGACCAGCAAGCGGAGACCATAGGGGCCAGAACATGGGCCAAGCAGGGCTTTCTCGAACAGCATGCCAATCGGCGTGCGTCACGCGTCTACATCGCACCGCCGCCCATGTTCCCCAGATCGATGCACGCATGCGTCGGCTCGCACACGGCATCGGCACTCCACTGCTCGATGAGGCTGAGCAGATCATTGACGCCAATCTCCTGATCGCCGTCGATGTCGGCCCGGCAGGCGTGGGCGTTGCCACTGGGCCCGGCCGGAACCAGAGTCCAGTCGCAACTCGCGGTGTCGATGACGCAGCCGTTGACCGTTCCCGCATATCGCATTTCAAGGCGCCCGTCGGACCACATTCGGTGGTACACCATGTGCCGCGCCGGGTTGGTGATGCCGCCGCCTTGTTCGCTGCTGACGCCGAACCAGACAACGGTTGGTTCGCCAAATGACCGCGCGGGTGTAGCGGCCGCAGTGGCGATCCCAGCATCGCTCTTGGAGAGTCCGATCGACAAGAGGCCTGCTCCGACGAGGCCGATGGCGAGGGGCATGGCGTGTTGCATCATGGTGTTCATCCTTCTGTGCGTGTCTGTTGCGTGCGGACTTGCCGCGCGCCGCGGTCTGACCGTATCGCAGCGCGGCGAGCATGTCGATCACACACTGAGGCATCAGGCGGGGCGCGGCAGATCCGCATCATACGGGCAGCCCCGGCCAAGGCCGAGGCTGCGCGAGCGCGATGGCCGCATGGGCTCACTCCGGGCACGGTCCCCACGTATTGATGACAAACAGCAGGTCGGCGACATCGACCACGCCGTCCACAGCGATATCGGCCAGGCACTGGCACTCGTTCGGCACGCCGCCGGCGCCCGCGCCGAGCGCGACTGCGGCAAGTACAGTTGCTGGAATCGTGTGCATGGTGTGTTCGCCTCTCTCTGCGGTCGGTGCAGTGGGTGGCCGGGTTCCGCGTGTGTTGGATGTCGCCGACCACACTGTGAGGGCGGCGGGCAGTCGCCTGAAGAGCGAAGCGGGGTATCCTCCGCTTCCATGAACGAACGTCCTGTCGCCATCGTGACCGCAGCCTCCAAGGGAATCGGCGCAGCGTGCGCGCGGCGTCTTGCCGCGGGCGGCTACCGCGTGGCGCTCATGTCACGCAGCGATGCGGGCGGGGCCATCGCGGATGAGATCGGCGGCGTGTGGGTTCAGGGTGACCTCACACGTGACGCGGACATCGCTGCGTTGGTTGAAGCGGCAGCCACGTGGGGCCGGCTGGACGCGGCGATCGTCAATACAGGACACCTCGCCACCGGACCGCTGCTCGACCTGACCGATGACGATTGGCGGTCTGGGCTTGACATGGTGCTGCTCAGTGTGATGCGGCTGGCCACGCGCGCTGTACCGCTGATGAAGGACTCCGGCGGCGGGGCGATCATCTGCACAAGCGGCGCAGCGGCCCGAGAGGTCATGGACGACTATCCGCTCTCGACCGTACTTCGCAGCGGACTGACGGCGCTGGTGCGGCTTGCAGCAAGGCAATGGGCGCCGGACGTTCGCATCAATGCCGTGATGCCCGGGTTCGTCGAGACGTTTGATGTCCCGCCTGAGATTGTGGCGCAGATCCCGGCGGGCCGAGCGGCCGATCCATCAGAGCTCGCGGGCCTCATGGCGTGGCTGTGCAGCGACGAGGCCCGGTATGTGACCGGCGAATCGATCTGCATGGATGGCGGCCTCACCCGCGCCGTGCGGTGACGGCACTCTGGGTCGTTGCGTGCTGCGGAGCCCTGTGGTGGCTCTTTCAGGCAATCTGCATCGCGCGAACGCGCCGCGCTGTCCGGCCTCTTCCGCCGGGCCGCATCACGCCGCCAGCCGGCGACGCGCCGCTGGTCACCGTCATCTGCCCGGCCCGGGACGAGGCTGACGCCATTGAAGCCGCGGCGCGTGCCCGGCTCTCCGATCCGGCGCCGTGGATGGAGTTCATCTTCATCGACGATCGCTCCACCGATGCGACGGCTGTGCTGCTCGAAGAGGTCTGCTGTGGGGATGCACGCGCTCGCGTCATCCGCAACGACACGCTTCCAGCGGGCTGGCTCGGCAAGGTGCATGCCCAGCAGATCGGCGTTGAGCAGGCCCATGTGCGCCCGGACGGCTGGTACCTCTTCAGCGACGGCGATACGCACGTGATGCCGGGCGCCGTGGAGGCAGCGATGGCGCTGGCGGAGCGGGAGCGGGCCGATCATGTGGCCCTCACACCGCGAATTGTCCAGGGGACGTGGTTGCTTCGGCTCTGTATCACGCCGCTGATGCGGGTACTGATCTGCTCGCTTCGGCTCTGGCTTGCCAACGACGACCGGCAGCCGCGGGCTATGGGCGTGGGGGCCTTCAACCTCGCTCGACGAGGCGCACTCGAGCGCGCCGGGGGGCTGGCGCAACTGCGGCTTGAGATTGCCGACGACGTTGGCATCGCTCGAATCATCAAGGACGCTGGTGGCCGCAGCCGCGTGGCAATCGGCGCCGCATGGGTGGAGATTGCGTGGTATCGCACGGTGGGGCAGTTCCTGCGGGGCAGTGAGAAGGGCGTGGCCAAGGCGCGGACGCGGCGGGGCATCGCGGCATCGGGTGTGCTCGCAACCCTCATCATCACCATGGATGCATCGCCGTTTGTGGTGGCGGCCTGGTGGCCAGCGCCGCCCGCGGTGCTCGCTGCCGTGACCGCGGCTGCGGCAACGCTGCTCGCACTCATGCTCGCCATGTCATTCGGGCTGCCACGATGGTGGTCGGTACTCTCACCGATCGGTGTCATCTGCGGCCTGCTCATCACAGTTCGCGCCATGGCGATCGCGATCTGTCGCGGTGGCGTGCGATGGAGAGGTGACTACCACAGCCTGCGAGCGACTTCAGAAGGTGAGCGGGTGCGGCTGTAGCGTTGCTGCGCGATTGCAAAGGAATGCGGGTCACTCCGCAGGGCCGCATGCGCGTGGTGTCATCAACATCCGGGCAGCGATCGGCGAACGGGCGCGCTGCCGGTTCGGCGTTCTGGCGAGCAGGGCGAGGGGTGCGTCTCGAGT
>CAZSSV010000230.1:0-4321 GCA_964609425.1 uncultured Isosphaeraceae bacterium
GCCCACGTCGGACTGTTTCACGTCTCATGTGAGGGCGGTCTCTCGGTGACTGAGCGCCGCTTTTTTGCCTCACAGTGACTGTTCCCGGCACCTCGGTGCCTGGCTCGCGACTGCGGCGGCGCTGTGGCAGGGAGTTCCTGATGCGACATGTGGTTCTGGCCGGGGCGATTCTGACGGCGAGTGCCGTGACGTCGCAGGCCTTGGCGGCGCCGCGGGACCGGGTCGAAACCGCATCGCCACTCCGCCTGAGTACCCATGCCGTCGACTATGAATCGGCACCTGCCAAAGCGTCGGTCCTGCGAATCAATCAGGACGTCGTGGGGGCGTTGTGGGGCGCCGACAGCGTTGAGTTCCGCAAGATTCCGATGCCGTCTGGACCGGATGTCAATCTGGAACTGGAACGCGTCGCCAACCCCATCGAAGCGACGTGGCTCCTGTCTCCAGATGCGTTTGGAGGCATGCAACGCACCTGGGTGCCGGCTGCAGATGTTCTGCTCCTGGCCGGCCACGTGTCCGGTCGCCCTGATCGGCGGGCCTTCATCGGGCTTTCGAGCTCGGCCGCCCACGGCTGGATTGAGACGGATGATGGGCTTCACATTCTCTCGACGCCGCCTGACGGCGGCCCGTCGCTCTTGTACCGCGTGGGTTCGGCGCGCGGAGGCATCGACATCGCGCCGCCACCTCCGGCTGAGAGCGGTGTTGTTCCCGCAACGCTTGAGTCGGGCTTGATGGCGAGCATGAGCCGGCCATCCCCTTCTGAGAAGGCCGTTCAGCCGCTCAATGACACGCAGCGGGTTCTCGATGCGCTGGCCGATCCCGACAGTTCGCTCTTTGGCACGGTCTCGGGAGAGACGATCCTGCGGCTTCTGGACGTACCGGTGGACGGGGATCGGGCCATGGTTGAAGTCGAGGACGCGCCGCTCGGCGCGTGCTGCATTGCACCTGGGCTCTGCATTCAAGAGACACAGTCCGGATGCTGGTCCCTGTGTGCCGTGGAGTCATTCTGCGGCTCCGGGCCGGACGACCCGGACGATCCACAACTCCCGCCGGCCTGCTGGCTGGGCGAAGGCGTGCCGTGCGACGAGCGCTGGGCATGCTTCGAATCTGCAACGGATGATGACAGCACACCCGAAGAAGACCCGTGGGTCGGAAACTGGGTCGGCGCGTGCTGCTACCCGGACCCTGATAACGACGGGCAGACCCTCTTCGAGGACAAGATGGCATGCGAGTGCGCCATACTGGGCGGCCGATTCGTCGCTGTGCCGGCTTTCTGCCTCGGCGAGTACCTGCCTGAGGAGACGCCCACGGACAACTTTGTATCGGTCGCCGAGATTGAGGCGATCCCTGGCATGGAGCACGTGGATTTCTGCAGCCTGCCAGCAGGGGCCTGCTGTGTTGAGCAAAGCGTCGTGTGCGCGGACATCATTGACGACGAAGTTGTGCAGGACTTTTTCGAGCGAATCGGATGCCTGTACATCCCGCAGGTGCTGTGCGAAGACGCCGAGATCCTGAGCACTACATTCAGTGGGACCGGCGGCCCCGGACTCTTCGTCAAAGAGTGCTTCCCCTGCTCGTACGACGTGATTGGTCCGGACGATGCGTTCCTGTGCAATGTCGAAGTCGACTCCGATGTGGAGCCGCCGCCTGCCCCGTTGCCTCCAAAGGGCGTGCGGTGCCAGACACCCCGGATCGTGATTGATACCGACACGTGGTATCTGGAGCGATTCAATGGCGATGTGGGCGCTGCGCGGGATTACGCAACACTGTTGATGGCCTCCTCCGCGTTCATCTTCAAACGAGACGCACTGATCGACCTGCAGATCGGAGATTTGCTGCTTCGGTCCAGCGGTGCGTATGACGTCGTCGGCGACGGCAACCCGCCGGCGGTTCTCAATCCGTATCTCCCTGGCGCGTGCTGCGTCGATCTCGTGTGCCACGAGAACCTCTCCTATGGAGAGTGCGTCGGCGAGTTTCTTCAGGGTGAGTGGCAGGGCCCAGGTTCGAGTTGCTGGGAAGGTCCGTCCGACTGCGTGGGCGGCCCCATCAGCCCGGATGACCCGCGGCCCTGGACCATCACCAGCACACTCAGCAACATGAACCTGGAATGGACGACCGGAACCGCCGGACAGCTTGGCATCGGATACGACATGGTGCTGCTGCTCTCCGGATTCCCCTATGAACGGTCGGAGCATCTTGAGCCAACCTGGGGCGTGGTGACGCAGGGCATGGCGTCCGGCAACGCGACGATGTGCACCACGCAGTTCAATCCGTTCGCCGTCGCCGCAGTGCAAGGATCCTTCCCCTACCCGGGCACCTCCTTCGAGTCTGACGATGTCAACTGGGACCCGGTCATGGTCAGCCAGGCGGTGGCGATGACCATCGGCGTGTCGGTGACGCGGGCCTACGGGTACGACCGCTGCATTGGGCTTCCGTGCGAATATGGCGCCGCCGCCAAGGCAGATTGCGACTTGCAGTTGGCGCTGCCTGACTACGGCGACGGCAAGATGCCGCCCACGATCATGAGCAACTGCTACCTCTGCGATGGCGGGACGGCCAACTTCCAACTGCGGTTCCGCTCGGAGATCGCGGCCAGAATTTACGCCCGACTCGCCAACCTTGATTGCGTGGCAGCCGGAAGCACCACCGCCGGCCCGCAGGAGGTTCCAGATCCTGACGGGGCTGACGGTGATTCGATCATCATTCCCTTGGCATCCGATGACGTGTTTGACGCTCTTGGGTCGGCCGCGCAACCGCTCGACGTCCTTGCGAACGACCTGGCGATCGAGTGCGGCGCCTTGAGCGATGGCGCGTTGACGATTCACTCGGTGTATCACCCGGACGACGTTCCTGACACCATCCCGGTGGATCCCGCCGGGCTTCCCTCCTCCAACGTGGCGATCACGATGCAGGGTGGGATGGCCACCATCGGAACGGACCCGGTGACCGGCCAGGACATTGTGATATACAGCCCACCCGTTGGCGGCGTTTGTGGGATCGATTTCTTCATGTATCTTCCGCAGAGTTCCGAGACGGACGCAGATTCTGGAAACACCGTCTGGCGTCTCGCCGGTCACGTGGCGACTGTGCGGTTGATTCGCCAGCCGGTGCTGGCGAGCGAGACGACCGATGGCATCTCCTGGTCGGAATGTCCGATCGCCGCGTGCTGCGTGCCGGACGGATCGGCCGAGGGGTTGTGTTTCGATGACTACACACAAACCCAGTGTGAGCAGGAGCTCCTAGGCCAATGGCACCCCGGACTCGCGTGCGGAGACCCGAGCGTTCCCTGCACCACGCTTGGCGGCGCCAATCCATGCATCGATCTGCCGCTTCAGCAGACCTACCACGGAAGCGTCAATGAGCCGCCGTTTGCCGGTACCCCTCCGACCCTTCCCGTGGATGTCTGCAGGCTCGACCGGACTCAGATCGCGGTTGAAGCCGAAACCGGCATGGTGACCGGGGTGTCGTGGGACAATGTGGCCGCCACCATCACCGACCCGGATGTGACACAGCCGGGAGATCTGATCATTCGCTTCTGGTTTGCGACGGTCCCCGGAGGTCCACCCGATGACTTCATCGACGTGCGCCCCTTTGCCGATCCTGCGGCGACGCCGGACTGCGGGCCATCGGTGGCGCCTGCGCTTCCGCTCGGTCCGTCCAGCGGCGTGTGCTCGCTTGGGGCAGTTCGGTATGTGCCGACGGACAATGGTGTCAGCGCGATTCCGGTTGAGTTTCTTGTGCAGTTTGACATGGTGCCTGGCGTTGATGCGTGCTGGCTCTCGGGAGGCATCTTCGACGTGTATGTGGCAGATGACGGCGGTTACGGCGCGGTTGAGGCCACCGGCGCGTGCTGCGTGGGCGGTCTCTGCATCGAGACGAATCCCTTTGACTGTCTGGCACTGGCCGGGTTCACCCTCTCGAACGAGTACTGGGCGGGCGACCCGGATTCCTCCAACGACCCGGACCCGAATGGCGACGAACGCATGTGGGAGCGCAGTGCCACATCGTCCGGATTCTTCATGGGCATCGACACGACCTGTGACCAACAGGACTGGTGCCGCCCGACCGCGCCGTGCTGCTATGACCTCGTCAGTGACGATCGGACCTGTACGGTCTTGACGCCGGATGATTGCTGGACCGTGGGCCTGGTGATGGGAAATGCGGCAGCGGACTATGGCATCGAGTGGGGGACCATCGGGCAGGAGGGGGCCTTTGTCGATGCGACGACGCTCGATGGCACGCCGTGGTCCGACCTTGACGAGGCTGCGTGGGGATTCGGGTGTGACTGGCCGACGTGCTTCGTCGATGATCCCGCCGCGACGAC
>CAZSSV010000231.1:0-4309 GCA_964609425.1 uncultured Isosphaeraceae bacterium
GGGGGCGCAGGCAACGGAAGCGCTGCAATCCGAAGTGCGGGCCCCGGCGGCCGCGGCGCTCATGCTTCCGAGCGGCCTGCTCGGTCTGTTTGCGGCGGCGCTCCTTGGGGCCTTCATTTCGACGAACGACACGTACCTGCACTCGTGGGGGTCGATCTTCATCCAGGACGTCGTTCTTCCATTTCGAACGACACCGCTCTCGGCGAGGGCGCATCTATGGTTGCTTCGTGGGAGCATTTTCGGTGTGGCCGTGTTTGCGTTCGTCTTCTCGCTGGTGTACACGCCGACGCAGTACGTGGCGATGTTCCTGGCGCTGACGGGCGCGATCTTCGTTGGAGGGGCGGGGAGCGCCATCATCGGTGGGCTCTACTGGTCCCGCGGCACGACAGCGGGGGCATGGGCCGCGATGATCGCAGGCATGACGCTTTCATGCAGTGGGATCGTCGTCAAACAACTGCCCGATGATGTGGTGACGGGGGACGGCGCCATGTTTGACGCGCTGCGGTGGATGCGTGAGGGCGTCACCGGCCAGGAACTGACCTTCTGGTCCATCGCGGTGTCGATCGGTCTCTATGTGCTCGTGTCACGAGCGACTTCTCGCGAGCGGTTCAACATGGACCGCATGTTGCACAGGGGCGCGTATGCGAGGGCGGACGAGCAGTCAGATCAGCCCGGGACCGACACTGCTGCGGCGCCGAGCGTGGGTTGGCGGCTCATGCTTGAGCGACTCGGGTTCGATCGCGAGATGACCTGCCGCGACCGCTGGGTCACGGCCGTCACGCTTGCGTGGCCGGTTGTATTCACGGCGATCTTCTTCGCCGCGCTGATCGCCCACGCGATTGGGTGGGCACCAGGCAGTGATTTCTGGGCGAGCGCGTGGGGCTGGTACACCGCGGTCGCCCTGATCGTGGCCGTCATCGTCGTGACGTGGTTCACCATTGGCGGCATCATGGACCTTCGGGCGATGTTCCGGCGGCTCGACGCGTACCGATCCGACGCCCGCGACGACGGCACCGTCGTCGATCATCACAACGCGGATGAGTGATCAGGAGGCTGCTGACTCAAGGAGATCCGTGTAGAGCCTGATGGCGGCCGTGAAGAACCGTTTGGCCACATCTGCGTCCGTATCACCGCGTGGGAGATGTCGCCCCCCGACAAAGACGCCGCCCTTGGTGCGCTCCAGCAACTCCCGTGTTCTCCATAGCCGCAGGCATGCATAGGCCTGCGTCGAATTGATCGGCAGCGGATCCAGGCCGCGGTCCATGGGGCTCAGCCACACCGGGCGAGCTTGCTCGGGCACTTCAAGCTCGGAGAGATGGCCTTGCAGCGTCGCAGTGAGATCCCCGCGGAATGCCTCACGCATCGAGTGTTGTGGCGGCGGCTCCTGAATCGAGGCTGCCGAAGCCATCCCATCGTGTTGCAGGTGCCATGCCACTCGCGCGGCAGCCTCGACATAGCGATCAAATGACACACGGATCCCACGCGAGGTGGACTCATCTCCGGACACTCGCTGCTCCAGCAGTGATCGCCATGTCGCGGCGTAGCTCACGTGCGGTCGTTCTCGTCTCAGGCCCTCCGCCAGCCGCCCCTGCACAGTGTGGAGATTCGCCATCGCGTCGGTTGACGGTGCCTGGAGGCGTCGCTGTGCGCGCGTGAGAAAGTGCTGCAGGTCTGCCACGGTGCCCTGCGGCTGCGGGAGTTCATCCAGTCCCATGGCGGCGAGTCCCAACTCGGTGTATGCGTTGCAGTCTTCCGGCCGCATGGTGATCCTCAGCAGGGGGATGTCCCGATCGAGGGCCGATCGGGTCAGGAGTGGATTGAGGTGGCCATCACTCCCAACGACCCACACCAGGCCATGGCACCGAGACAGGCAGTCTCGGTCTGCTGCCGTTGGCGTGTCCCAGTCGAGCTGCCGCGGCGTCACCAGCGTGGTCAAGCCCATGGCCGCAGCTGCCTCCATGACGGCCCCCTGGGTGATGGCAAGCTCGTTCTCCGTGACCGGGCCGCCCGAGGTCCAGATGAGCAGAAGTCGGCAGGCTTCGGCGGGGGGCTGTCGTCGGTCGCGACCACTGCGGCGTTCCATTAGTTGCTCGAGGAGGCGGGAAACTGTCACGTGCTGGATGTCCTTGTGCAGGCAGTCCGGGCTGGGAAGACCGGAGCGCACCTGAAACTGTCGGTGTTGTATCGAATGAACGCAGGCCAGAAAGTGAAACAAAGTTGAAGAATTGTCTTGACAAGCATCGGAAAATCAGTATCATGCGGCCTGTGCCTCGCCGGGGTCTTCCGGATCGGGCGAGACAAAGTACAAGAGTACGAGATTTGGCCTTCGGGGTCAAGGAGTTTGTCGCAATTGTCTTCGGTGTCAGTGATGTGGGAACAGGGAGATCGCATGCATGCATAGAGTCGAGTCCATCTCAATCGCGCTCGAGCGGCTCGGAATCAGTTCGATGGCGATGGCTGGCGGTGGCGCCGTGGTGGCGGAACTCCCCGCAGATGGTCGGGTTGCCGACTTCCCGGGGTCAGTCGCCGCCAGCAGCGTCATGGTCAAGATCGAATACTCCCCGACGGGTGACCGAGTGCTTGTCGGATGGCTGGACTGTCTGGAGCTCGCCGATGCGGCGTACCCGCTGGAGGCCTCGCAGGCCATGGTCGCGGCGAACCGGCATCTGTCGATGGTTCGGTTTGAATTGAATCAGTCGGATCGGCAGGTCTCTGTGGTGGGCGTGATTCCAACCGGGCCGACGGCGGATCTTGCTTCTGCCCTGCAGATGGTGCTTGGTGACATCCAGACGGCCGCACGCCGATTGATGGTGGCGGTCGAATTCGCCGCTGCCACGGGAATCGTGCTGGTGGAAGGCTCGGAGGGCCGCGTCGAACTTGAGTTGGCTGACCTGGTTCACATTGCCGGTGGTGAGCGGGGGGTGCTCCAACTCGCGGGCAAGCGTGACCCGATGGCTGCCGTGAAGCAGTTCACGGCGTCTGCCTCTCAGGGCAGGCGGCCCTCGGTGGGCGAGATGATCGACATGGCCGGTGGGCGGGAGGTCTTCATCGAGTTGCTGGTCGAAGCCGGTCGTATTCCGCGGGAGTTGTTGTGCTGAGCCCTTCCAGGGGGCGTTCCTTCGGGGGGTGTTCCTTCGGGGGGTCCTGAGGACGCATGGAGACACGGCTGCCAGTTGGCAGCGAAAGGATGATGATGCCGATCACGCACGAACAGTTGATTGACTACTTGACCGCAGAGGACCTCCGGTTCACGATGACGTTTCCCGAGCGGGACTTCGTGGTGAAGTTTCCGTCGCACCGCTATCGGTCGCACATCACCGGCTGTGAGGAGATCACGCTGGTCGCAAAGCGGGATCCGGAGGCGGCCACCGTGCTGCTGTATGCGCCCCAGGTGTTCACCATCGAAGGCGCGACCTTTCCAGAGGCCGCCGTTCGCGCGTGTCTGGAGTTTGGTTGGCGGGCGCGGCCGGTGCAGACGGCGATGGATGACCGTGATGGCGAGATTCGAATGTCCATCGACCTCCCCGTGTACGACGGCACGCTGACCAAAGACCAGTTCATGTACCCGTTGTACAGACTCGCCGCGATGATCGACGAGTTCGCGCCCATCTTCAATCACGCGTGCAGCGCTGGCGAGATTGACTGGTCCTGCTTCGGCGACCAGGATGCGGAACTCGACGTCATGGAGCTCTCGGACATGATGGAGCGGGTCGGCGGCGTGGAGGGGCTTCGGGCGCTCCTCAAAAAGTCCGGCTTCGGGGAGGGTGGGACCCAAGGCCAGCGGATACCGCGACGAACTCGAAAGGGAGGTGCGTGATGCATCGAATGAAGCAGGACAGCAATGATGGCCCAATCGACGATGGTCTCTCTGCCCGTTGCGGTGATGAAGTGACCACGCTTCGAACCGAGTTGCAGGCAGGTCTGATCCGCACCGAGGATGCCCGGCGAGCCGTCGCCTCCGCGCAGGCTGCCCTTGAGGCGGCTGAGCGGTCCGAGGCATCAATCCGGCGGAAACTCAAAATGTGGGAAGGCTTCGAACGGGCGACGGCCAACTGACGAAAGGTGGGCGTGTGGTATGGTGGAGCCAGTACAGGGGATTCCGGTGACCGAGGGGTTGATGATGCAGTCCGGGGGTGAGTCGCGTGCCCAGCATGTGTTGTTGTCAAAGTCGGCGTTCATTGCAGCCTACGACTGCCCAGTCCGGCTGCAGCACAGGCGCGACGGCATGGCATCGACCAAGCCGGAAGACGAATTTGACCTTTCCCCCTAAATCGAGTCCAGTCCGAGTGATCGTCTCGGGCGTCATTTA
>CAZSSV010000232.1:0-4304 GCA_964609425.1 uncultured Isosphaeraceae bacterium
CCTGACGGCCCTCACGGTGGCGCTGTGCGGGCCGCTGGGCTTTGTCGGTCTGGTGGGGCCGCATCTGGCAAGAAGCGTGGTTGGCGCATCGCACCGCCTGCTCGTCCCCGCGTCGCTGCTTGCGGGTGCTGCGTTGGTGCTGGGCGCCGACGCCGCTCGACAGTTGGTGGACTTTGGAACGGGGCGTCTGCCTGTGGGCGTGCTGACAACCCTGGTGGGCGGGCCGATCTTCCTGTGGATGCTCAGGCGAGGCGCAGCTTCGGGATGGCGGTCCGATGTTGCACTGTGACGGCGCGGCCAAGCGGCGGGGGGACTGCTCCATCGGGCCACTGCATGCGCGGGCGGCTGCGGGACGCATCACCGCGGTGGTTGGACCCAATGCATCCGGAAAGACGACGCTCCTGAACCTGCTGGCCGGTGTCTTTCGACCCGACCAGGGGCGGGTGATGGTGGGCGGATGCGACCTGGGCGCGCTGGACGCAGGGTCTCGCGCGTCGGCGGTCGCCATGGTGCCCCAGCGGCCATCGCTGGACGGCGGGCTGACCGTGGAGCGGATTGTGAGCCTCGGCCGGCTGCGGCTTGGTGAACGTGCTGATCGCGTCGATGCCGAGATCGAGTCGTGTGGACTGGCGTCGGTGCGCGGGCGATGTATCGGGACGCTCTCCGTCGGTCAGGCCCAGCGGGTCCATGTGGCGCGGGCGCTCGCCCAAGCGGCACCGGGCGGGGCGCTCGTCCTGGACGAACCGACGGCTCCGATGGACCATCACTGGGCCGCTCGGACGTGGGACCTGCTCACGGCGCATGCCCGCTCCGGGGGCACCGTGGTGGTTGCGGTCCATGACCTGGCTGTCGCCGCGGGCCGGGCCGATGACGCGTGGCTGCTGGGCGGGGGCGAGCTCGTCAGGTCGGGTGCTGTGGCCGATGTGCTCGACCCGGCGGTGCTGGAGCGGGTGTTCGGCGCGGCGTTCGAATGGGCGACCCGGGCCGATGGGTCCCGATGGCTGGTGCCCAGCGGCTGATGCCGTACACTCTGGCCATGGACCTGGGCGATCTCATTGTCTTTGGCGGTGTCATTCTGTCGGTCATCGGCAGCGCGGTCGCGGCCGCTCGGAAGAAGAAGCTGCAGGCGGCCCGTCTCGGCGCCGATTCGGGTTCCACTGCGGCCGCCGGCGGCCCAGGCCCCGAAGCAACGAGCCTGCCGAGAACGCGGCGGCGGCGTTCGCCGCCGCCGGCCGCTCCGCCCCCAGTCGCCAGCCCACTGGCGGCTCCCGACATGGCGGAGGCGCCTGCGGACCCTGGACCGGAGGGTGGGACGCGGCCGGGGCAGGTCCATGGCGGGTTCGATCTTCGCGCGGCCGTCATCGCCCAGACCATTCTGGGCCCGCCTCGGGGGCTCGAGGCGTGGCGCGAGCAGGGCTGAGCCAAGTTGCCCGAGATGGCGTCTGATCGCCGCATGATTGCGGCGGTTCGAGGCGGGATCGTTATACTCCCGCCCCATGGCCAGCATTGCAGACATGACCTTGAGCGACGACACGGTGGCCCGTGTGTCCGCTCGTCTGTCGTCCTTGCGGGCGGAGATGTCGGCGCGAGGCCTTGATGCGGCTCTGATCACGGCCGATCAGGATGTTCGCTGCCTTGCGGGGTGCTTTGGCCACGACACGCGGGTTCTGGTCACCCACGGGCAGGCCGTCCTGGTGTCCGATCGCCGGTATGAGGAGTATCTCGCGCCCTGGCAGGAGGCGGGCGCCTTCGATCTGCACATCGCCGGTCGAGGCGAGCAGGTGGCATGGCTTGCCGCAACGCTTCGGGACGCGGGGGTCTCGGGCCTGGGCATTCAAAGTGAACATGTGACGCTGGCCGTCCGGGATGGACTGCAGGCGGCCCTGGGCGACGTGTCGCTGGTACCCGTTGAGGGCCTGATGAAGCCGCTGCGTATCCGAAAGTCGCCCGATGAACTGCTCGCCATGCGGCGCGCGATCGACATTCAGGGTGCGGCGCTCTCGGCCACGCTGGCGGATCTGCGGCTGGGCATGACCGAGGGGCAACTCGCGGCTCGTCTGATCTACGAAATGCGATGCCGCGGGGCCGAGTGTGAGTCGTTTGAGCCAATCGTCGGGTGCGGCACCAATGCCAGCGTGATTCATCATGTGCCGGGTGATGCGCCGATTGAGCCGGGCGTGCTGCTGATTGACTGGGGAGCGCGGGTGGACGGCATCTGCAGCGACCTGACCCGAACGTTCTTTCTGGGGGAACCCGAGCCGGAACTCAAACGCATGTACACCGTGGTCGCCGAAGCGCAGCGCGCCGCCATCGAGGCGTGCGTGCCGGGATCGACGACGAGGGATGTGGATGCGGCGGCCCGAGAAGTGATTGCCGCGGCCGGTTGGGCCGATGCCTTCGCGCATGGTGTGGGGCACGGACTGGGCCGGGATGTGCATGAACTGCCCATGATGGGGGCGACCGGTGAGCCCACGACGCTGGAGGCCGGCATGGTCGTCACGATCGAGCCGGGCGTGTACTTGCCGGGTGTCGGTGGCGTGCGGATTGAGGACGATGTGCACATCACCGAAGGCGGTCCGGAGGTGCTCTCCGATTCGCTCGCAAAGGACCTGGAGGCTGCCGTGCTGCCGATTCCACATGGAGGACCGCTTGGATGATCGACATCCGAAAGCTCAAAGAACTTGTGAAGTTGATGGTGCAGAACGATCTCACCGAGATGGATTTGCGTGACAGCGAGGAGCAGGTCACGCTGCATCGTCCGAACCCATTCGCGGCGCCCGAAGTGCAGCACGTGGCTGTGGCGCCGCCAGTCCAGTCTGCGGCTCCTGCTCCTGCGGTCCCCGCGGCGGCAGCCCCCGCTCCAGCGGCGGACCCGCCAGCGGGCGATCGAGACGGACTGGTTGCCATCGAGAGTCCCATGGTCGGCACCTTCTATGCAGCGGCCTCGCCCGACGCGGCGGCGTTCGTTGAGGTTGGCGCATCGATCGCGGTGGATGAAGTCGTGTGCCTGATCGAGGCGATGAAAATCTTCAATGAGATCAAGTCCGAGGTCGGTGGCACGGTCGAGAAGGTCCTGGTCAAGAACGGGGACGCCATCGAGTTTGGTCAGGAACTGATGCTGGTACGCCCGGCCTGAGGACGCGAGCATGTTCAATCGAATTCTGATCGCAAATCGCGGCGAGATTGCGCTGCGAATCATGCGGGCGGCACGCGCCCTCGGGTGCGAGACCGTCTGCGTGTTCTCGGAGGCTGACCAGGATGGGCCATGGCTGGAGCAGGCAGATCAGACAATCTGCATCGGCCCTGGACCGTCCACCGAGTCGTACCTTCGCATCGACCGGATCATCTCGGCCGCCGAAACCTCGCACGCTGATGCGATTCATCCGGGGTATGGGTTTCTCGCCGAGAACGCGGAGTTCGCGGGTGTTTGCCGTGACTGCAATATTGAGTTCATCGGGCCCAGTCCAGAGGCGATGGCGCTGCTTGGAGACAAGATTTCGTGCAAGCGAATGGCCCGCGAAGCGGGCACGCCAATCTTTCCTGGGAGCGAAGACGCCATCGAAGACCCCGAAGAGGCCATTGAGGTCGCTCGGGGTATTGGGTTCCCTGTCATTGTGAAGGCGTCCGCGGGCGGTGGGGGCCGTGGCATGCGGATCGCACGTACGGATGATGAACTCGTCGAAGGTATCCGGGCTGCCAGCCAGGAGGCCGCGGCGGCGTTCGGCAATGGGGCGGTCTATGTCGAAAAGTTTCTCGAGCACGCGCGGCACATCGAAGTGCAGTGTCTTGGGGACAAGCACGGAAACGCCGTGCATCTCTACAACCGTGACTGCACCTCCCAAAGGCGGCATCAGAAGTTGATCGAGGAGGGACCGGCCCCAGGCGTCGATCCTGAAGTTCGTGACGTCGTTTGCGAGTCGGCCTCGGCGCTCATCAAAAACGCAGCGTACAGCGGGGCCGCGACGGTCGAGTTTCTGATGGATCGCGAGCAGAAGTTCTACATGCTTGAAGTCAACACGCGGGTTCAGGTGGAGCATCCCGTGACTGAAGCGATCACCGGAGTGGACATCGTTCAGGAGACGATTTGCGTTGCTTCAGGCCGTCCGCTGTCAATCAGTCAGGAAGACATCGCTCTTCAGGGGCATGCCATCGAGTGCCGCGTGAATGCGGAAGACCCCGACCGAGGCTTCATGCCGCAGCCCGGGCTGGTCGAGGAGTTCCACGCGCCCGGAGGCTTTGGTGTTCGCGTGGACACGCACGTTCGCCCCGGCTACCGCATTCCCCCAAACTATGACTCCATGATC
>CAZSSV010000233.1:0-4283 GCA_964609425.1 uncultured Isosphaeraceae bacterium
CGAATGCTCGGGTTGAACCCAGCCCGTCGCAGGTTCGGCACGCACCCTGCGGCGAGTTGAATGAGAAGATGCGTGGCTCGAGGGCCTCCAGACTGCACTCTGGATGGTCCGGGCACGCCATCTGATTGCTCCATGCCGTCGTTTCCCAGACGCCGTCCACGTCGCGGACGGCGTGCAGCGTGCCGTTCCCCGCTCGCAGTGCCGTTTCAACCGAGTCTGCGAGCCGGTTCCGCGTCTGGTCGCCGCGAATCACGATGCGATCGACGACAGCATCGACATCGTGTCGTTCGTGCCGGGCGAGGCCGAGGGGGTTCTCGCCACCCTCGGCGAGCGCTTCGCGAATGTCGATGAGGGTGCCATCGACCCGCGCGCGGACGAAGCCGGCGGCCTGCAGGTCCGCGATGGCGTCCCGGTGAAAGCCTTTTCGCCCACGGATGATCGGGGCGCACACCATGATGCGAGTGTCGGTGGGAAGTGCGGAGAGCCGATCGATGATGACCGAGGTACCCGTCCGTTCGATCGGCTTGCCGCAGGTCCCCGATCGCATGGGCGCCCAGCACGTCGGGGTGCCGCACCTGGCGAAGAGAAGTCGCAGGTAGTCGTGAATCTCGGTCGTGGTGGCGACGGTCGAGCGGGGCGTGTGGCCAGCGCGACGCTGCTGGATGGCGATTGTCGGGGGGAGCCCGTCAATGGACTCGACCCGCGGCTTGGTCGCCTGCTGCAGGAACTGCCGCGCATAGGCTGTCAGCGATTCCATGTACTTGCGCTGGCCCTCGGCGAACACCGTGTCGAATGCGAGCGAAGACTTCCCCGAACCGGAAACACCAGTCACAACGACCAGACGGTCCCGAGGAATGTCCACATCGATGCCTGCGAGATTGTGCTCGGCGGCCCCTTTGATGACGATCGACGTCGAAGCGTTGCTCACGGTCGGAGTCTCCGGGTGATCAACCCAGGTCGCGTCGTTGGAACAGCGCGACGCCGACGCACATGGCTCCGAGGGTGTAGAGAAGGCCGTAGCCGATGCTCTTGGTCAGATAGGCCGATGGGATCGCGATGTCCTGCGTGACGGCGTCCGAGAGCCAGAGGACCTGAAAGTTCGGGAGCAGGGCATATCCGGCCTTGAGGAACCACCATCCGAAGACCTCCCCGGTGGTGGCCATGTCCATGAGCGGGACCGTCGCTTGCTCAATGGCGGTCACCTTTTCGGTGACTTCGCCGGTCGTTCGTTCGATGATCGTCGTGACCTCGGCAGGCTCGGTCAGCCCTGCCTCGGAAGCACGCGCAAGCCAGCCCTGCTCAATCGTCCGCATGACGCGTCCGAAGAGCCAGTCCGACAACAGGCCAAGGACAAACAAGCCGACGGTGATGGCCAGCGTGAGCATCTGGCCAAGACGAGTCGATGCGGCGACCGCAATGGCTGCCAGCATGGCAACGCATGTGCCCAGCGCTGCCACCGCCAGCCAGATGTTGCCCTTGAATGCGATGGCCATGTCCTGCGTTGAGAAGTCGGGCTGGAAGTTCATCGAAAGCAGGTATGCCACCGCGAGGATGGGAACCGACACGCACAGGACGGTACTCGTGAAGGACATTCCGTAGAAGAAATTGCACCAGATCGCTGCGGCGACCGCCAAGGCGACGCTTCCGAACCCGAAGATCATGACCGGGACGTGGATCGGGTCACGCACCGTTTGCAGCACCGAGTGCATTTCGACCAGCATGAATGCGAGTGTGAGGGCCAGTGTCGAGACGAGAAGTGCTGCGAGCACCCCTGCGAACTTCCCGACGATGAACACGGGTCGTGGGACCGGCTTGGCGATGACCGTCAGTGCCGTCCGATTCGCGATCTCCCGGCTCAAGACGTTGGTGGCGAGAAAGGCCGCCAGGATCGCGCTTGCCAGAAAGATGGTGGCGAGCCCCAGGTCGATCAACATCCGCTGATCGTCGCCCATCGTGAACGCTGCGAGCGGATTGCTCAGCACGAGCATCAGGGCGGCAGCCCCGGTCACCACCAGCATGATGGGCTGGCGAAGGCTCTCGAAAAAGGTGTTTCGCGAGATGGCGAGGATCTGAGTGAACATCGGGGCGGCATCGTAGCGGGGAGTGGGGCCTCCCAGCTTCAGGACTCGACGCCCGGGACCCCGACGAAGTTCGTTGGAACGTGATATTTTGCCCGCCCCGCAAGAACAGCCGCCCCGGTTGGGTGCGTAGTCCAAGGAGGCTTTGTCGGGAGCGGCCTGGCCCACACAGGAGTTCATCGAGCAGGATGAGAGTTGATCACCTTGCCTATCAGCGAGCCACCCACGTTGTGGGGTTCGGGTTTGCCCTTCAGGCGGCTTTTGGAACGGTGCTGCTGGTCATCGGCCTGTCGCTGGGCGACACGGCGAGTGTGATCGCCTCGCTCTGGGCCCTGGTCTCATTGGTTGTCTGGATTGGTCTGCTGGTCGTGAGCAATCAGCACCGCCTGGAGCGGCTGGAAGCCCTCGAGACGAGCGAATTGATCGAGACTGCAGGAGACACCACCCTCTTTGATGATGGGAGCGGTCTCGGGGCTCGCCGCCTTCGCCTGCTGTACAGGTGGATCCTTCCGCTGGTGAGCCTGGCGTTTGCTGGCGGGCTCGTGGTTGCCGGGTGGCGCATCATCGACTTCCTGATGGAAACGGCGTCAGGCAACTCCGACGCCGTCTTCAGGATGACTGACCACCGTGGTTGGCTGGTGGCCATCGAACTCGCCTTCGCCGTGATCTCGTTCATCTTCTCCCGTTATCTGGCTGGCATGGCGCAGCTGCCGGCATGGAAGAACCTCCGCGCAGCGGCGGGCATCATGGTCGGCAACTCGATCGTGTTCATGGCCGTGGCCGTCGGCGTCGTGTTCCGGTTCTTCGAGTTGTCGAATGTGCTGGAAGGCGTCGCCTGGGGCGTCGCCATCTTCATGTGCGCCGTGGCCGTCGAGGTGGTGCTCGCCTTTGTGCTCAACGTGTACCGCCCACGAGTCGCAGGGGAATACCCCCGCGTTGCGTTCGACTCGCGGACGCTCAGCCTCCTGTCCCGTCCGGACTCGTTCATCCGATCGATCAACGAGGCGGTCAACTATCAGTTCGGGTTCGACATCTCCAGTTCGTGGGGCTATCAACTCGTGCTGCGGAGCGGGATGTGGCTTGGCGCCCTCTCGATCATCTCACTGCTGGTCATGAGCATGTTCGTCGTCGTTGGCGGCAGGCAGGAGGGGCTGCGTCTTCGGTCGGGCCGAATCATTGGAGAAGGCGAGTCGGCTGTGCAGCGGCCCGGCGCGTTCTGGAAGCTGCCGTGGCCAATCGAGTACGCGTCACTCCACGATGTGACGGAGATCCGGACCGTCGCTGTGACCCCGGGTGAGGCGCCGGTGGAGCCGGGCGATTCCGCAAAGCTGCCCTATGACAATTGGGCGAAGCCGCTTCCGCTCATCAACAAGGCGAAGGACGCCCGGTTCATCGTTCGGCCTTCGGAGATGGGCGAGAAGGCCGCTGCCCAGTTGGACGACGAACTCGAGGCCGCGGGCCTCGATGTGACGACCGACGGAAGGTGGTCGCTCATTCGCGCCAGAATCACGCTCGGCTGGCGGGTTGATTCCGCCGGGCCTGACGGCGGCAGCGAGTTGCTGCGGTACCTGTCATTTGGTTCGGACCGGCGAGCCCGGCGGCAGCCGCTCGACGACCGCGAGCGCATCCTTCGTGCGATCGCATCGGCCGAGGCCACGCGGCTGTTTTCGACGCTGTCGCTCGACGACATCCTGACGACGGGCCGGGGCGGGTTGGGTGCGTCACTTCTGACGGCCGTGCAGGACCGGCTGGACCGTCTTGAATCGGGCATTGAAGTCGTGTCGATTGACCTGCCCCTGGTCACGCCTCCCAGCGACGCGGTTCAGAGCTTTGAAGATCTGCCGGTTGCCATTCAACAGGCGGATCGGACGATCGCCAACGCCGAGCGGGAGCAGACCAGCATGCTGACTGCGGCAGTCGGCAACCCTCGGTTTGTCGATGAGGTGGTTGCGGCTGTCGAATCGGTGGAGGCGGCCAGGGTCGCTTCGGAATCTTCTGGCGACGATGCCGCTGCCTCGGCCACACTGGCCCAGGCCATTGCCGACGCCGAGAAACTGGTGCGCCGGGGAGGTGGCGCCGCCTTTCAAATCATCGCCGATGCCGAGCGTGATCGCTGGGTGGGCCTCCTGACGAGACTGGGGCAGGCGACACGCGTTCGGGGCCAGGAGGCGGCCTGGTCGGCCGCGCCGGAACTGTTCAAGCAAC
>CAZSSV010000234.1:0-1885 GCA_964609425.1 uncultured Isosphaeraceae bacterium
GTCTTTCAACTCGCCTGTGGCTGCGGTGAATGGGTCGCCCACGAGTTGCTTCATCCCCAAGCCGATGCGGGGCGGATCTTTGTCCAAATCGATCTTCAGGACCTGCACGCGAACGGCATCCCCCTCCTTGACCAGATCGCCCGGGTTCTTGATGCGATCCCACGCCATGTCGGAGACGTGTACGAGACCGTCGACCCCACCGATGTCCACAAAGGCGCCATACTGCTGCACGCTTGTGATCACGCCGTCGAACGACTGGCCTGGCTGCAGTGTTGCCATGAGGGCGTCGCGCTTCTCCTTGCGTTCGGCATGCAGCACGCTCTTGCGGCTGAGCACCATGCGGTCGCGTTGCCGGTCGAGTTCCATGACCTCGCAGGGAAACTTCTTGCCGACAAAGTCGCTCAGGTCCGGAATGTGTCGCAGGTCCACCTGGCCGGCGGGCATGAAGGCCTTGTGCCCCGAGACGTCCATCTCCAGGCCGCCTTTATTGGTGCCGGTGCAGCGTGCCTCAATGACCTGACCCTGGGCGATGTCGGTCCACTTGGCCTTCGAGACTGCACCCTTGCGAGAGAGGATGAGCATGTCGTCATCCACATCCTTGCGGTCAATCGTGAACGAGTGCCGACTTCCGAGCGGTGGTGGGCTGTCGAATGCCGCCAGCGAGCAGACTCCGCTGATGCGGGGACCGAATTCGACGAGCACCTCTTCTCCGCGAATCTGGACAATGGTGCCCGTTCGCTCGGGTCGAGCGCCACGTGATGGTGCTGCGGGTGCCGCTTCGATGTCGGCCATCGAGACGTTGGCCAGCGCGGCTTCGATCTCGGCTTCGAGTGCTGGGTCCATCGGCGAGCCGCCGGGGGTTTCGGGGGACATGGTGGTGCGTCCTTCTCAACATTCCAGGAGGCGTAATCAGTGCCCAGGCATCACCGGCAGGGAACACCCGTGCAGGCATGCTTCCGCAATCACCACATCATCCTCGATCTGCCGGCCGATTGCACGAATGATCTGGCCCCGCTCATAGTTTCCGGCGATTGAGAAGCGTGCGTAGTGGTCGCACCGCCCGAGCCAATGCGACGGGCGGCTCGGATCGGGTTGTTCGATGAGCAGCCGCACCGCTCTGCCCAGGAGCCTCCGTCGAAACGCGTCCGCCAGGCCGTTGTTCTGCTCCAGATCGATGAGCCGGCGAACGCGGTCTGAGGCGATATCGCCCGAGACGGCGGCCTCCCGCCATCGGGCGGCTGCCGTCCCGGCTCGGGCGCTGTACGGAAACACGTGCATGTGCAGGAAGCCCACGCGTTTGGCGACGGCGACGGTCTGCTCGAAATCGGCATCGGTCTCGCCCGGGAAGCCGCAGATGACGTCCGTCGTGATTGCCGGAGGAAGCCCGTCCCTGGACAGCGCGTCTTCGACTCGGTCGATCATGTCGAGGAAGTCGGCCACGCTGTACTGCCGGTTCATTCGGCGGAGGATTGCGTCGGAGCCTGACTGCAGTGGCAAGTGAAGGTGTGGAACCACGGTGTCTGCGCGGGCGGCCATGGTCTCCAGCAGGGCGTCTGTGACGTCGCCCGGCTCGAGTGAACTCAGGCGGAGCCTTGCCAGTCCGGGCACGGTTGCGACCGCGTCGACGAGCTCGGCAAGCGGCTCCGCGGTCGGGTGTGCCTGACGGCGCCGCAGTGCTGTCTCGTGCCCGTACGCCCCCAGGAAGATGCCGGCGAGCACAACTTCGCGGTGTCCAAGTGCCACGAGGGCCTCGACTTCATCGAGCACTGTCGAGATGGACTTCGACCGGAGGACCGGTCTGGTTCGGGGGATGATGCAGAACGTGCAGTGCGCGTCGCACCCGTCCTGGATGCGAACCTCCGCGCGCACGTGCGATGCAGGCTCG
>CAZSSV010000234.1:1895-4275 GCA_964609425.1 uncultured Isosphaeraceae bacterium
CACCGTCAGGGGGAGGGCATGGAGGCGCGATGAAGAAGACGCAGCAGCTGGTGCCGGTGCGGCGTGGTGGAGATGGGCTGCGAGCCACCGATCGACCGCTTGGGGTACCGGCGTGTCGTGGCCGAGGGCCGCGCCGGTGGGGCCAGCCAGGTCGCGGGCTGTTTCGGGATCGGTTCCGACCATGCAGCCAGTGACGAGCAGGATGGAGTCGGGACCGGCCCGTCGGGCCTTTCGGGTGGCCTGTCGTGACTTGGACGCGGCTCGAGCGGTGACCGAGCAGGTGTGGACAATCTCCACGTCGCCGGGCCGGCCCGGCGGCGCCTCCTCGAGCCCGTGGCGGCAGAGGACCGAGGCCAGTTCGCGACGCTCCGCATGATTGACACGACAGCCGAGGACACGAATGCGGAATGTCCGGGGGCGGATCACCCGTCCATCGTAGAGCAGGGGTCGATGAGGGTCCGATCATCCCGGGGCGGTCGATTCGGGGTTATGATCCGTAGCCTTCAGCCACCGCCGGCAACGTTTGAGGATCCGCTGGCGATGGGTCGCGAATCGTGGTTTCGGGGCAGGGAACGACACAGGACATCCGCATGGCCACCGCACACGCAGCTTGGGGGATCGAGATCGGCGCCTTCGCGATCAAGGCGATCCGGCTCGAGCGAGGGGGGGACGAGGTCGCTGTCTCCGACTTCGCCGTCATTCCACATCGCAAGGTCCTGACGACGCCCGACATCGACGTCGGGGATGTCATCAGGCTCAGCCTCGGCCAATTGATCAGTGAGAAGTCGCTGGAAGACGAGTTGATCGTCATGTCGATTCCGGGGCATTCGTCGTTTGCCCGGTTCGCGAAGTTGCCGCCGGTGGAGCCGAAAAAGATTCCGGACATCGTCCGGTTCGAGGCCGTCCAGCAGATTCCGTTTCCCATCGAGGAAGTCGAGTGGGATTACCAGACGTTCAGTTCCGAGGATTCGCCGGAGGTGGAAGTCGGCCTCTTCGCCGTGACGCGAGAGAAGGTCGATGAACTGCTCGACCTCTACGGTGAGGTCGGACTCAGCCCCGAAGTGCTCACGCTCAGTCCCGTGGCGCTCTTCAATGCCATGCAGTACGACCAGCGTCTCGGCGAGACCGAAGGTGCCACGGTGTTCATCGACATCGGTACGACGGCGACGGATGTGGTCATCGCAGACCAGAGTCGATGCTGGATTCGCACGTTTCCCATCGGCGGAAACCACTTCACTTCAGCGATCGCGGAGGCGTTTCAGATACCGCACTCCAAGGCTGAAGGGTTGAAGAAGGACGTTTCGACCAGCAAGTACGCCAAGCAGATTATGGCTGCCATGCGTCCCGTGTTCACGGACCTGCTGCAGGATCTGCAGCGGTCACTCGGGTACTTCACCAATACCAGGCCCGACGTGCAGATCACCAAGATGGTGGGAACGGGATCGACGTTCAAGATTCCGGGCCTGCGAAAGTTCATCGGCCAGCAGTTGCAGGAAAGCGTCCTTCGGCTGGACGAGTTTCGGCGGATTCGGGTGGACGGAAAGGGCGCGGCGTCATTCGCCGAGCACGTGGTCAATCTGGCGACGGCCTATGGTCTGGCGCTTCAGGGTGTGGGATTGGCGACCTTGGACGCCAATCTGGTGCCGTCCCGGGTTCGCCGGGAGCAGGTCTGGCACAAAAAGACCAAGTGGTTCGTGGCCGCCGCGGCCGTGGCGGTCGCGGCAGCAGGCGTGAGTTTCATTCGGCCGATGACCGAGCGAGAGGCGCTTGGTGAGCGGGCACCGTCGGTGGTGCAGAAGTCGCTGGATATGGTCGAAGGCGTCAACAACAGATACCAGCAGGCTCAGCGCGACTTTGCATCCATGGTCGGGGCCGATTGGGCCATGAGCCTGCTCGATCGGCGGGATGTCTGGCCGTGGATTCTGACCGATGCGGCGCAGGCGCTGGCGGCGGCCGACCCACAGCCGGCCCTGACCGGCACGGACCTGGCTGCGGCCATGGAGGTGGAGGCGACCAGCAGGCGTCTGGTGGAACTGGTTGATCTCAAGGGCGAACTGGCCGCAGATGCGCCGCCGCCTCCGGGCGCCTACGGGAGCCCAGCTGGTGGCGGTGGCCCGCCAACGATCACGGTGTCCATGACGGTTGAACTGACCCACGAAGACCCTGTTCGCTTCCTTTCGGACCACGTCATCAAGTGGTTGCGAGACCAGTCGGCCGCCGAGGTTCCGGGCAGGCCCTATCGCATCGTGTCCGCCAAGACCGATCGAGGTTCGATGACCGAGCGGGTTATTGAGTCGGAGAAGAAGAAGGGTGCCCCCGGTGGGGCCCCAGGCGGCGGCGGGGGCGGCGGCATGGGTCTCGGCGGCGGGGGCGGCGGCAT
>CAZSSV010000235.1:0-4263 GCA_964609425.1 uncultured Isosphaeraceae bacterium
GGCGCTCTCGACAGCGCCGCTGCCGACACGTGGCCCGGTCGCGCGGTAGCTCGGGTAGTTGCGGTTGTCAAACACCTATCAGCCGATATCCCCGGACAGCGTGAGCGCCCGCACCGCGTGTCTGGCGCCTGCCAGCCCCTGCTGGTCAATCACCTGACATCCAAGATGCACACCTGATTGCCGCTCTGTTCTGCTCTCTGCTTTCCGTGGTGAGCGACTTCTACCGAAGCGGCCAGAGCCGCGCTGCCAGGAAACGGATGGCCTTGTTGCGGTCTCGGCTGTGGATCATATGCATGGCCGCGATGCGCCTGGCGGCCAGACGAAAGAGTGGGCGGCGCGTGTCGTACTCCTCGTCCTCGATGACATCGGCCGCAGCGCTGAGCCAGAAGAAGCGGTCCAGATTCGACTGGCTCCGGCACGCCCGCTCGACACAGGCCTTCAGCAGCGCCTCGGGCGCGAAGTCCTGATCCTCGACCCGCTCGAGCTGGTCCCGCAGCTCGCCGAAGACCTGATCTTGAGCAGCCAGCCGTTCGTGCCACAGGACTTCGGCGATATGCCACGCCTCGTTCTCTCCGGCTAGATTTCGCACAATGCCCATCAAATACCTGGCGTCCACGCCTTCAGGCAGCGTCCCAGCCCGCTGCCGGCCTTCGAAAATAGCGATGCCTTCGACGACGGAGTCCAGCGGATAGCCGGCGGTGGTGGTGAGCAGGTGTCCATCGGGGTCGCTCAGACCCAGGCGCTCGTAGGCGGCGGTCAGCCGGGCGCGGACGACCGGGTCCTGGCGGGCAGCCCGGGTCTGGCGGGCCTTCTCCTGCTTGCGCATTCGCTCCCGAAGCGCCTGCCGGGCTTGCTCCACCTCTTCGGCGGTCGGTTTGTCGGTCATCAGGTCGGCGCGGCTGCGGCCGTCCCTGTCCTTCCTGGGACGGTGGTTGATCGTGCGCCCCCAAACGGTGACGGCCAATCGCAAGACCTCCCGGGCGAATCCCTCCAGGCTGTCGGCGTACAGCTCGAGGTCGCCCAAGGCCGGCATGAGCAGGCCGAAGCCGCCCTCGATGTGGGCCTTGTTCTCGGGCCGGTACGGCGTGGCTCGGATCATCATGGTTTCCCCCAGCGCCTCGTTCACCTCAGCGCTGTGGTTGCTCGGCTTGTTATCGAGCAGCAGAGCCAGCGGTAAGACGCCAGTGGCCTGTTCAGCGTCGGTGAGGGCTGCGATGACCGCCGCGCTGTCTTCGTTTCGGCGAATGTCGGCGCCGATGAAGGCACCCGTGCAGGCGTCGACGTTGAGTTCGAGGTTGAAGACGAAGCGGCGCCCGAGAAGCTTGACCGCAATCTCGGTCCCGTCACCGACCCACTGAGCGTTGGCAAAGAAGGTCTCGAAGGCGCCGCGCAGGGCCTGCTCATCGGGACTGCGACCGGGGCGTTGCTGGCGTGGCCGGACACCGTGTGACAGCAGGATGTTGCCGATCATGGTGCAGCCGAAGGGCAGCCGATGATGCAGCTGCAGATGGCTGCAGAAGTCGACGAAGGTGCCGCTCCAGCCTTCCCACTGGGCGAGCACGGTCTCGATCTGCGGCTGGCGGGGGTCGGGCGTGGCCGGTGTGGAGCGGTCCGAGGTCTGCACTTCGTTGGCGCCGCCTCGAAGCCAGTCATGCAGGGTGCCCAGCGGCATCCTGATGGCGTCCGCGATGGCCGCCAGGTCGACGTCGGCCCATCGCTGCGTCAGGTCGAGCACGAAGATGCGGAAGTCGTCGCTGTATCGGCGCCGAACGCCGCCGGCCGAGACGCAGCCTGGGTGGCGGTAGACGAAGTCGAGCACCTCGGTGCTGATGTCAGGCGGTGCTGGTGTCGGCCGCGGGGCGCTTGGGCGTCCCGGTGCCTGCACCAGCGTCGGTAACAGGGCCTCCAGGCGCGCCTTGAGCTCATAGGCCCAGCTGCGGCTGACGCCGAGCGATTCGATGACCTCCGTGGTCGTTGGGCCAGCCAGGCGGTGCGCCTTCAGGTGAGGCAAAGACGTCAGCAGCAGGGCGGCGATGGAGGTAGAGACGGGGGCGGTTTGGGCGGGTATGGTGTGCTTTGACGGTCTGGGCGGGGTTCGGGGGGTGGGTTTGTTTGCACTTCTCAGATCGCCGAATTCCGCCGGGCCGTCTACCCACCGAGCACTCCGCTGCCATACGGCCCCTGCGCAAAATGGATCATGATCCATTTTGCTTAAAGGGCGTTCCATTGCCTGTTTGGAGTCAAGCCTATCTACTCGAGTTCGAGGAGTTCCTCGGCGTGCTCCACAAGACGACGCTGGCGAGCCACATGCCGGCGGACGCGCCGGAGGGCAGCGCGGGTTGCATCGCGCAGGTCGTCTGCGGCCTGTTCGATGTCGTCTGCCAGAGTGGTCAAGTCGGGCAGTTGCTCAAGCTGGAGCTCGTCGGCGTCCAGCTCATCGATGTGCTCGTTGTCGCGGCGATGTAGCAGGCCACCAAGTTCCTGCAGGGCAGCGACGACGTCGTCGAGGGTCTCGTGGGTGAGCGCTCGGCCGCGCCGCTCGGCGGCCTGCTCCTGCCGCCGCATTCGTGTGACGTCGTCGGGAACGACACGTCCGCGATAGGCGCGGGCCGTGCGCGTGCCCTGACGACGATACGCATACCAGTACGGGCCGTGCCCCTCGCCTGCGGCACAGCGGCGACAGCGTTGTTTGCCGCACCTGACCGTCTCAAGCTGGTAACGGGTCGCGCCGACACGGACGGTCTCCATGACCCTGCGATTGCCACTGCTCATGTCTTGGGTCTCCAAAAACAAGACAAACCCAGTCCGCCCTATCCCAAGATTCGCTGGCCCATCAGCCAGACCTCGGACTTGCCGCCAACGCTGACCACCTTAAACAGCTCAAGCATCCGGTCGCGCAGCTGCAGCGCATCGCTGGCATCGGCGGCGACCCCGGCCTCGATGCGCGCCAGCACCTCCTGCACGCGACCGTAGTAGCGGTCCGCGGGCACCAGGAGGCCGCCCAGGGCGTGATGGGTGCGGCGATGGTTGTACCAGTGAAGGTGGGTCTCGAGGCGCCGCTTCATCTCAGCGAGGTCGTAGAAGCGGTGCACGTTGAACAGCTCCTTGTGAAGATTGCCGTTGAACACCTCGACCTTGCCATTCCACTCCTTCTCTTCGGCGACCACCTGGTCGACGCCCATCTCTTCGAGCAGCCGCGTGAAGCGCGAGATGCCCCGCCAACTCCAGAACGCCGAGCCCTTGTCATGCATGACCTTCTCGGGACGACCGTGCCGCGTCGTGGCCTGCTCGAAGACCTCCACGATCAGGGCGGCCCGCTCCGCGTCGTCGACGCCGTGGCCCACGACGAAGCGACTGAAGTCATCGATCAGGATCAGCGTGAAGGTCGACGTCCGGTTGATCCAACGCTGAACGAAGTCCAAGTGCCACATATGGTTGGGGCGAATGGCCTCGAATCGTTTGTCGTGTCCGGAGCGCTTGACCTTGGGCGGTCGGTAGCCCGCATCCTCCATCACGCGGCGGGTCGTGTTCACCGAGACCTTGATGCCCTTTCGCCGGAGCTGATTACGCACCTGCGACGGCCCCAGACCGGGATGCTCACGCCAGGTCGATAGGATTTCCTGATCCCTGCGCTCCTGGACGTCTGCAGGGTCTGGCCCGGACGTGGGGCAGTCACCTTCACCCTTGGCGGCCAGACGAACCTTGCGTCGCCACTCGTAGATGGAGAAGCGGCTGATGCCCAACTCCTCGCCTGCGGCCGTGACGCCCTTGACCTCGGCGAGTTCAAGCGCCCGGGCACGCTCCGACGGCGTGTACTGTCGCGCCACGCGGCCTCGTTTGGTGGCTGACCTCTTCTTCGCAGACGACGGCTTCTTCTCGGGGACCTTCACCGACGGCGCCGGCTCCTTTTCCTCGCCATCATCCGGTGGTGCCGGCCGAGGCGGCCACTCGGTCCCAGTGGCCCGCGCCGATCTGGCCTTGAAGCACCACACGCTCACCGAGCCGCGTGGGACACCAAGCCGCCGGGCTGCCTCGGTGGTCCCTATGTCCTCGGCCAGCGCAATCGCGTCGCGCCGCTCCTGTGCGGTGTAAACTCTCGCCTTCTTCTGCACCATCGCGCACTTCCTTCCGCGATGATGGCTGCCCGGGAGTGTCCGGGGTTTTCACGCCGATCGCGGATGGTCAGTGTGTGACAAGTGCACATACCGCCGCTTCGCGGCTCGGACATACCGCCGCTTCGCGGCTCGGACATACCGCCGCTTC
>CAZSSV010000236.1:0-4247 GCA_964609425.1 uncultured Isosphaeraceae bacterium
GGTCGCATCGCGCAGAAGCGACACGCATGCTGGCTCGCCTGTTTGTCTGAAAGGTGTCAGCCGCGACGAACGGTGAGCAGGGCAATCTCTGCAGGCACGTTCCACCGCAGCGGAAAGAGCGCACCCGCCCCCACGGTGACGAAGAGTCGGCTCTGGCCAATCTCGTAGACGCCGGCATTGCGGCGATGACCGTGAAAGACGGCCAAGTTGGCGTTCGGCCGATTCCTTCTGGCGATCTGCCCACCGTGCGTGTGCCCAGCGAGTGTCAACGGCACGGACTTTTCGGCCGCGTGGTCGAAGGCCTTTGGGTTGTGTGAGAGCAGGAGGTCAACCGACTCGTCGCCGAGTGCCGCGTCGATGCGCTGTCTGCACCGGGCAGGCGTGCGCGCCCAGCCAATGCCTCCGACGCGAAGTTCGTCGTCGCCTCTGCGGACGAGCGCCACATCGTCGTGTAAGACCGCTGTTCCAGCTTCCGCGACAATTCGTTCAACTTCCTCGCCCGAGTCCAGTTCGTCATGGTTTCCGCGTACAAAGAAGTTTCCGAGCGGCGAGTCGATGTCGCCCAGTGCCTCGGCGACCGGCTCAACACCCGGCCAGTGCAGATCGACCAGATCGCCCGTGTTGCAGACCATGTCTGGTGCCGCCTGCTTCAACTGTGACACGATGGCCAAGGCCCTGTCCGTACAGAGCAGATCCCCGACGTGAAGGTCGCTGATGTGACCGATCCGCACGCCGTCAAACGCCGCCGGCCACGACGGGATGACGAGTTCTTCTTCACGCACCGCGACGCCCTGCTCGTGGTGCCTGCGGGAAATCCACCCTCGGGTGAGCCGGTCGGGCCCTGTCGTGATCAGGAAGTGCCGAATTCGCGCCTTGCGAAGCTTCGCCGACGGCCGGCGCTTCTTCGTGTCTGCTTTCGATGTTCTCTCCGCGTCCATGTCGCCTGTACGCCGGATCAGAAGCTCACGTTCACCGAGGCGAACAGTCCCGGGAAGCTGGGAGAAATGGACCAATCGCCATCTGACAGGTCGCGGTACTCCATCAGTCGATAACCGATTGAGGCGCCGACATTCGGTGTGAAGTGGAGCGTCAATCCACCGCCGACCTTGTAGAAGAGTCCGCCGTCACCTGCGGTGCCCCCAATACTTCCACCGATATCGACGCTCATGGCGTGCACCAGAGAGGTGAAGGGTCGCAGGTCCACATCGAGCCGAAGTTCGCCGCCCCCATAGACCGTCCACCAACTGGAACCGGTATCGATTCCAGCGAGGGACTGGTCCAGGTCGATCCACGCGGCACCAAGATGTGGGCCGATGACCAGTTCGACCGGTTCCGGGGTGTCGCTCCTGCCGTCGCCGATGAAGGGGTGAGCCCGCCAGTGCCCCTCGATGGCAAACCAGGACATGTCCAATGACGATTCGAGCGGCACACCGGCTGCCAGTGGAACGCCGCCCCACGTCGTCGGATTCGTCAGCGTTGCCGTGCCACCCCACGATCCGTGGGTTCCGATCAGGCGAACCGCCCAAGAATCCCGAGAGAGTGTGAGCGCTCCGCGAAAAAGGCCGCGGAGATCGCCAAGGCCAAGCGCATCGTCTGAATCGTCGCCCAGTTGGAGTTCGGCACCACCGTTCTGCGCGGTGCCCTTGGCTCGCACGATCCACGCGCCCACGTCGAGGTCCATGCGAAGGGGTGCTGTACCCATGGCCGCAAAGTCGTGAGCAGGCGGTGTATCGGAAGCATCTCCGCGTGGGTCGGTGTCTGGAGTTGCATGTGCGGACCCCACCAGTGTGAGTGCGGCGATCAGACGAATCATGAGCGACCTTTCAGATGAACAGCGCCCGAACCTTTGGCGAGGTTGCCGATGATCCGAGCCGTTTCGCCGCTTCGCTGCAACTGGCGCAGGACCGAGCTGGCAAAGCTCGGCCGAACGGCCAGCACATACCCGATGCCCATGTTGAAGACGCGGTACATCTCCTCGGTGTCCACATCTCCTCGGTTCTGGAGGAATGTGAAGATGGGCGGCACTTCCCAGGTCCGTGTATCGATCACGGCGTCAAGCGTGTCGGGGAGCACACGGGGGAGGTTCCCTGGAAGTCCACCACCGGTGATGTGGGCCATGGCGCTGACGACGCGCTTGACTCGGTATCGCCGCAACAACTTGACAATCGATTGGGCGTAGATCCGCGTCGGTTCGAGCAGCACTTCGCCCAGCGGCTGGTCTCCGAGCGCCGCGTAGGCGCGATCGACTCGGAGCGATCGCTTCTCGACGATGCGCCGAACGAGGCTGTACCCATTGCTGTGCACGCCACTCGATGCGAGTCCGATCAGGATGTCACCGGCGCGTGCGCGGACTGGGTCGACGGCGCGGTGGAGCTCCACCACACCGACTGCGAACCCCGCGATGTCGAAGTCGCCTTCGGCGTAAATGTCGGGCATCTCGGCGCATTCGCCTCCGATCAGCGCGCATCCTGCGATTTCGCAGCCTCGCGCGACACCTTCGACAATCTTGGCGGTGGTCTCGGGATTCTGTGTGTGCAGCCCCAGATAGTCGAGGAAGAACAATGGCTCGGCGCCCTGGACGATGAGGTCGTTGACGTTCATCGCGACACAGTCGATGCCGACCGTGTCGAGGATGCCCTGGTCTGCCGCGAGCTTGACCTTGGTCCCAACGCCGTCCGTACAGGCGACGAGGACGGGGTCGGTGTAGTTCCGCTGAAAGATGCGCTCGTTGAAGTCCAGCCTGAACATGCCGGCGAACGCACCATGTTGCCCCATGACACGCTGTCCGTGGGTGCGGCGAACTGCCGGCTTGATGAGATCGACAAGGCGGTCCCCTGCCTCGATGTCCACGCCAGAGGCGGCATACGTCATGGAGCCTGGGTCCGCTGGTGTCCGTGCTGCCGCTGGCATTGGAGCAGTGTAGGTCGCTGCGTGTATCGCCGCGACGCGACAGCGAGTACCCTGCGGGACTTCAAACCCCCTTCTCCACGCAGGAATCGAGTACACGACATGGCCATTCTCATCGACGGCACCACCAGGGTCATCTGCCAGGGAATCACCGGCGCGTCCGGGTCCTTCCACACCAAGGGTTGCCTGGACTACGGAACGCAGGTTGTCGGTGGCGTGACGCCCGGGAAGGGTGGGCAGCAGGATGACAACGGACTGCCGGTGTTTGACACAGTGCGAGAGGCGGTAGCCGAAACTGAGGCCGGCGCGACGATGATCTTTGTGCCGCCCCCCTTTGCGGGCGATTCGGTACTGGAGGCGGCCGACGCGGGCATTCCGGTCATCTGCTGTATCACCGAAGGCGTCCCAGTGCAGGACATGGTTCGTGTGCGCGCGAGGCTCGAGGCGTATCCGGACAGCGTGTTGATTGGTCCGAATTGCCCAGGCATCATCACGCCAGGCCGCCGCGTGTCCGGCGAAGGGCCGTCGGCGAGGTTCGAGGGCGGGTGCAAGATCGGCATCATGCCCGGTTACATCCACACCGCGCGGAGCGATGCCTCGACTGGCAAGGCCGTCGGCATCATCAGCAGAAGCGGGACATTGACCTACGAGGCTGTGTGGCAAACGTCGATGCTGGGGATCGGGCAAAGCACGTGCATCGGTATCGGCGGCGACCCGGTCCGCGGATTGGGGTTTATCGAACTGCTGGACATGTTCAATGACGATCCCGACACGGATGGCGTGGTGATGATCGGCGAGATTGGCGGCAGTGACGAAGCCAATGCGGGTGTGTGGATTCAGGCCAATATGCGCAAGCCGGTCACGGCATTCATCGCCGGTCGTACGGCCCCCCCAGGCAAGCGTATGGGGCATGCCGGTGCGATCATCGGCGGCGCCGACGACACGGCCCAGGCCAAGATGGATGCGCTGCGAAGCAACGGCGTTCGCGTCTGCGAGTCGCCGGCCGATCTCGGCACCGCCATGGCCGCGGCGCTCGGGATGGAAGTTGCGGCGGGAGCGAGCCAATGAGGGCCATCGCGATGGTGGCAGGGGTTTCGCTGGTGGCCGCCGGGTGTGGCAGCGTGAGCCAGGTTCGAGGGTGGGCAGGGGGACCGGTATCTGCAGACATTCAGGGTGACGCGGCAGTGGTCTCCTACATGGCACCGCGGCCCGGCTGGACCCTGACGGTCGACCGCGGCCGAGTCGACGGCGACACGGCGGTGCTGTGGCTGACGGCTGAAGGGCCGACCGACGGCCCGGAGCGGCGGACAGAGACCGCTGCGCGATGGACCGCACCGGAC
>CAZSSV010000237.1:0-4232 GCA_964609425.1 uncultured Isosphaeraceae bacterium
AAATCAAACGAGAATTTTGCTGGATGTCTGTCTCAACACACTGGAAGTTCAGCCTAAGGCTCATAGCGGTGAACGCTGTTGTGAGGAACGGGATGAGGGCGAGTCCCACAACTCATTTCTGGCGCACTGGGGCCCCGCAGCTTGAGCGGAGAGGGTAGGCGTCCACAGCAGCACAGCCATCGCCCCAAGGGCAGATGAGGACAATTGCCGAGTTAGAAGGGCCGTATGGTGGCAGCAGTATGACTCGTGATATGCGATTGCATGACTACTGATCTCATAAGCCAGCTCCCGGCCCCGGTCATCGTACCGGCCGATCGGCCCGTTAAGCAGCTTGTAGCAGGCTTGTTTTTCGTTCGCGTTTTCGGCGTTTCGCAGGTCGAGCAGGCATAGGAAGGCGACCGACCAGGCACTCGAAGAGATCGTCTGGTTCGGTACCGAAGAACCTCTCTGCGGCGGTGGTTCCGTCAGAGCGCCGAGAGAAGAAGTTGTGAATGACCGTCAGCGCCTCCAGCTTCGGCCCAGACAGGCCTCGCGTAGAGTGTTCAAACAGCGACAGCTGGCCGTTGCGCCCCTCCACGCACGAACTCGACCGCTGGAACAGGTCTGCACAATCTCGGGCCAGCCCTTCCAGCTCCGCTCGGCGTTCGGGCGACAGGCTCCACCACGGATGCGACGACGCTTCCAGAGCATACAGGCGTGACCGCTCTACTGCCGTCACAGCTTGTCGGGTGGCGGCATCTCCGCTCCGGTGGGCCACGCGGTGAAGATACCAGGCAGGAAGAAGGTGCTCGCTCACCCACCCTCGCTCCTCTCCGCTGAGCCCCGCCTCGTCAAGACGTGCGCGCACCGCCGAATGGAAGTCCGAAATCGCAGCCACCATCGATGGCATCATCCGATGGGCCTTGTCGAGCTTGGCCTGCCCCGTCTGCGCCAGGCCGGCCTCCAACACCATCGCCTTTGCCGCCTCGAAGTGCACAGACAGTTCCCCGCGGACGACCTCGGCCGTACGGACCGCTCCCGTCTTGACGTCGTAGGGGTGATAGCTGGCGGCGAGTCCAGCCACCGCGTCAGCCCGAACCGTCCGCCAACCCTCCACCTGCGCAACGTGCGCGCGCGCCGCAGCCTCGGCGGCACGAGCCTGCCCGATGCGCGTCTCGAAGTGCGGGCGGCGGCCCCTGGGGCGGCGCCCCGTGTCGTAGTCCAGCCGGGCCTTGAGATGGGCGGCGGTCTGTGCCTCGATCTTCTGCAAGACCTCCTGCGCCAGCCGAAGACGGCGAGCCAAAGCCAGGACGCATCCCTTGTTGATCGGCTGCAGGACATGGAACAGGTCTGGTCCGCGCCGCGCGCCCCGGTCCTTGGCGAGCTTGATGAGCGCCTTTGCCTCATCGCTGGTCACCTGCTCGACGGTAACGTCGATGCCGTCAAGCCCCTCATCGAGGACGCCGCCCCAGGTCATGGCATCCCTCTTGTCTGCGTAGGTCTCAACGATGATGAAGTTGGAGACTGGCTCGATGGCGACCAGGCATGGCCCTCCGGTGGGGAAGGTCTCGTCGGGGCACAGGGAGATCTTGCGGGTAGGCATGCCCGCGGCGAGCTGGCGTCGCTGCTGCTTTCCGTAGTCCCGGACGGCCTGGTGGAGCTGCTGCCCGAAAGCGTGGTGGCTGCCGTAGGAGTTTGCGAGAAATGGGCCGAGGCCGGCGAGTTCGAAGAACCTGGAGAGAGTGCGTAGGCCGCAGTTTCCCATGAGGGTCATGACGAGATGAGCCGCGACGACCATCCTGTGGAGGAACGCGACGCCGTGTGGGCTCTCGAAGAAGTCGATGATGGGTGCCGGGGCTGCAAGGGCGCCCTTCCTCGCCATCCAGTCCTGGAGGGTGGCGCGGGGTAATGCGCTGCCGCTGGCATAGGCTCGCTGACTGATACCAGCGCGGCGCGTCTGCTCGAAGTCAACGATGTGGGCAGCGACGACGCCTCTGTTCCAGCGCGTGGGGTTGCCAGGAGGGGGTGGGGTCTGGGAAGCTGTGCCGGGCATCGCTCGTCTCCGGTTTGGATACTGTTTTTATGTTTGGTCCAGCGTAACCGGAGACGAGAGAGCGTCCTCGCAGTGGAGTGTTGAGAGGCGGGGCGCGTGACCCGGAACCGACCTTAGAAAGCCAACCTGACCTGCCGACCGGCCAAGTCAAGAAGTGCTGGCGCCAGCGATTCTACGAAATTGAGTCAGCAGGCGCGGCTGGCCGGTGCGATGACCAAGGCCCGTTTTTCTCTACGAGATCCTGTGGCAGCGAGTAGCGCAGATACGAGGAGGAACAGACCCGTTGGGGCGGAGCGTATCACGCGATGAGGAGACGCACTGCAGCCCGGCGGCGCTCCCCGGAATGTGCCCAAGTCCTCCAAATCGGGGGGGGGCGGCACGTGGATGAGTTCGAACGCATAGTCGAAGGTCTCGTCGCTGAAGTAGGAAGGCGCCTCAGGCACCACGACCATATACACCGCCTCCACGCTCTCGGGCAGATCTACCGTGATGGCGCCGTTGCTCTCGTCGAACGGAATCTCGACGTAGTCGACGCTATCACCAGAATCAAGCGCCAAGCGGCCGTGCCAGCTGGCCGCGCTGCCGGCGCTCCCCACAGCGTCTGCAGCGATCTGAACGGTGAGCGTGCCCCCATCCGTGCCGTCCAATCGAATGAGGTTGGCGCCGAATCGCTCGGGGAGCATCTCCAACGGAACCTGCGCCATGCCGCCAGTGCCGGGTGAGCTGTACACGTCGGCGAGCGGGTCATAGGATGACCAATTCAGGTAGTAGTCCAGTACCTCTTCGTACTCATCGCCCTTTTCGTAGTCCCAGGTGGCATTGTGGGAATACATATCGGCGATGACCGGCCCCAGTTCCAGCCCATCACTGGCGAGCTCGGCGTCTAGGGCATTCAGCGGATCGATCCTCTCGGTGCCGCTCGTCCAGCTATCGCGGATCATCTCCCAGCCGCCGAGTTTCTCGGATACATAGCGCGGAAAAATGAACGCGCCATACTGATAGTATCTCTCAAATTCGTCCGTGGGGGAGTTGAATTCGACCGCCAGCCACGGCAACAGGGCGAACGCAAAGAGCTTCTCCGCCGCGCGCGGCAGCTCTGGATAGACCTCCGCCTCCACCCAGGACGCGGTTGCCTCGCGGTACCAGGCCGCGCCGGTGCTATTGAGGTACCGCCCGGTGGCGTGTTGGACTGCGTGATGGAGTTCGTGGGCGCTCAGCAGCTTCGTATACTCATCACTAGAGAGGATCTTCCGATCGAGGGCGATCATCGGCCACCCTTGGGAGTCTGTCGTGAAGTAGCCAGAGAACCACTCGTGCTCGGGTGGCCCTTCACCGGTACCGACTACGTACACGTTGAGCCGCATCTGCGACGTTCCCTCAGGCTGCGGATACGCCATCTGTTCAACCTGGACGTCCCAGGAGAACTCCATCGCGTCGAGAATGGCCTGGGCGTCCTCGTCGTCAACGCCGCCGTCTGGACCCCAGCGCACAACGAAGTGCTCGGAACTCAGTGCGTTGGAGACTCCATACACATCACGTTCTCCCAGCCCACCGGGTGGCGGAGGCGTTTCCGAAAGGCCAGGGAAAGGAACCGAGAACGCTACGCTCGACGTACCACAGCGACCAGGCATCGCCTGCGACAAGGCCACGAAGAGCATCAGCAGGAGCATGGGGGGAGTATATCACAGCCAATGTTCGACACAAACCTGCCACAAGGCGACCAATGTGATCCATCCCTAGCATGACAGTGGTGAGTAGCTGTGGAGGCCGTAGCCCCGCCCGATCGCCTCTGGCAGAGGCATGAGAATTCCGTCTTTCGCTCCTGAGTCATCTCCGCTGGCGGTAGGAGAATTCGCCTCTGCGTGCCCGTCGAGAGCAATTTACCACTGTCATGCTATGCGCAGCTCTCAACCAATGCGCTTCTGTGCAGACCTGCGAGGGCGTTGGCCGCAGCATTGGTAGGTCGCCGGGCCACGGCCGCCCATACTCAGGTACCAACGTCCGTAGGCGCAGCATCGGGAGACAGGGGCCAATGCTGGTGGTCAGATTCTAACGCGCGCTACCACCCGTCGGCCTCATCGCCGTGGAGAGGCGGGTAATGCCGGTGGCCGTCGAGAAGCTGGTGGTCCGCGGGTGAAGCGCCGGGGCGTTATGCCGGGATGTCGTTGGCGACGTGGGCGTTGGAGGTTCAGGAATCGCT
>CAZSSV010000238.1:0-4220 GCA_964609425.1 uncultured Isosphaeraceae bacterium
CTGAGGGCCGCAGGTTCCATCCGGCAGGGTTGGCGTCAATCCCGATCTTCGTGTGCCAGGCCACGCAGCGGAAGGATCAGAAACACGCAGAACAGCACGGCCGCGCCCGCGCTGCAGCCGGCGGCGATCCAGAAGCCGTCCAGGTAGGTTCCCCCGGCCTGGATCGTTCCGCCCAGAATGAGCGTTCCCGCCATGATGCCCCCCGTGAAGACGGCGCTCATCCGGCCCCACCATCGTGCATGTCCGGCGGGACCGGCCAACTCGCGGCAGCAACTGGATACAAGGGAGATCATCCCCATGCGGGCGATGCCGAGCATGACCGCCGAGATGGCAATCAGCACGAGGTTGCGACTCCACAGCACGAGCAGGAGCGCGGTCAGCCCGGTCAACGCCGAAGCCAGCGCCGCGGGTCGAAGGCCGCTTCGGCTGGCGATGAGGCTCGACATCACCGGACCACCGGCCAGGATGCCGACCCCGTACGCTGCGAAGGCCCGCGCGGATGTGGTCTGGCTCACGTGCAGGTCATGGTGCAGGTAGGCCGAGAGGAAGATCGTGTGCGGCATGGTGCTGACCGCAAACAGGAGGTACGCGGCCGCAAGTACAGCCATGGCGCGCTTGGCAGGCGTGCTCAGCGGGGTGGGGTGGTGTGCGGCGTGTTCGTTCGGCTGTCCTCGAAGCAGCGGCCACGCCACAATCGTGCAGGCGAGCGTCCCGGCGGAGATCATGATCCAGCCGCCCGCCGGTCCTTCAGTGGTCGCCATCGGGATGAGCAGGCTTGAGGCAATGACACCGATGCCGCCGCCTGCAAAGATGAGACCGACCATGAGGCTCCGAAGTGAGCTCTGGACGTGCTCAACACAGATCACCGGCACCAGAATGATCACGCCTGCTGCGGCGCACCCGGCGAGCAGCCGGCAACTTCCGACCCAAAGTGGCCCGTAGTCCATGGCATCCGCCGCGGTGGCGAGGACGCCGAGCATCAGGGCGCACCGAGCGACGGCACCAGCAGAGAATCGACGGGCAATACGGGCGACCAGCAGTGCACTGAGAAGATTGGCGCCGAAGTTGACGCTGCTGACGTAGGCGGCCGATGCCGGGGTGAGCCAGTGGTGGTGCAGCATCGAGGGCAGCATGGGCGCGTACGCGTAGCGGATGAGCCCGATCGCTGCGAGCATGCACGCCGTCCCTGCAGCGATTCGGTACACAAGTTGCGGGGTGCTCACTGGCATGGTTGCGTGGTGCTTCTCAGCTGCCGGGGAGGCCGGGCTCGGCGGGGCCGAGTGTACCGCGAGGCAACGCATGGACGTTTGCTCAGGGTCAGGCGGACGACGGAGGCCCTTGCACCATTCTGGGGGGATGGGCGAGCCCGGATGGCGGTTCGTCGCGGGTTGCTGGCGCGGGGACGAGCCGGGTGGCGGTTCGGCCCAGGGCGCGACCGAGATCCCTGATACGATTCGCTGCCGATGGCGAACTTGGAAGTGGCGATGTCAGACCGCGTTCGCACGAGCCGCGCGCTCGGCGGCGACCCGTCCTTCGTGCTTCACGGTGGCGGGAACACCTCTGCCAAGGCGACGACGACCGACATTCATGGCCGAGGTAAGGTCACTGGACACCCACCCGGTAAGGTCACTGGACACCCACCCAGTTGGATTGTGAAACGCTGAGTTTGGCCCGGGTAAGGTCACTGGACACCCACCCAGTTGGATTGTGAAACGCTGAGTTTGGCCCGAATTGGTGGATGCCCAGTGTTGTTTTGTGTTCTGTGGGCTTGGGCTCGTTTGATTCGAGCGATGAAGCACTCAATGCTAGGGCAGGGCCACCGAGTTAGCAGCTATCTTCGAAGACGTTGGGCGGTACGAAGAAACCGCACCCCCACGGCACTAGGCGGATACCTGGAAATGGAATCCATGACAAGACGATGGCATATAGATAGCAAAGCCACCACGGGAACCCCATATTCGCAAGGCGAGCGGGAAGCACATAGAGCCATAGGACTAGAAAAAGCAGGGAGAGACCAAAGACAACCAACTGTTCGTTCTCGCTATCGTAAGTGAGTATGGCTATGGCAATCGCGAAAAGGCCTACATTCCAGCAGATGAACTGCATTCGGTTGAGGCCGATCATACGCGTCACCATCTCCCTGAGGGGCACCAAATCCCCACAAGAAGCGACGATACCACCACCCAGGGGTCAGGTGTTGGCCACCCACCAGGTCGGGTGTTGGACACCCACCATGAGGGGTCAGGGCGTCAGGGGGTCAGGTGTTGGGGGGTCAGGTGTTGGACACCCACCAAATCAAGGGGTCAGGTGTTGGGGGTCAGGTGTTGGACACCCACCACGGTGATGGGTTGGAGGTGATGGGTCAGGGGGTCAGTGTTCAGGTGTGGCGGGTCAGGTGTTGGACACCCACCAAATCAACAATGAGCCCCTGCCTTGCCCGGCTTGATGGATCCCCAACACGGCCTCCCCAGGAATGCCCTTGATGCCAAGCTACATTTGGTGGGTGTCCAGCAATGCCCAGCAATGCCCCACCGGTACGGCGGCCGCAGCAATGAAGTGCCGCGTGTACGTGCAACGCGGCGTTGTTAGATCCCAAACAATGTCGTCGTCGCGGACCCCCTTATGAACTAGATTGATGGATATGGAACGAAGTCATTGTGTGGCCAATGTGTTCTTTGGAGTCCTTGCCTGCTTCATGCCACTGTCCGTGGCGGCGGTAGCCCAAGTGGCGGTACCGCCAGAGGGTCCACGGCGACCCATTCAATCCGTGCGAGTGGGCGAGTTGCCAACTCACCACGCCTCTGACTTCACAAGTATGGATGAACCTTTGAACATGGGGTTTGTACAGCCACCGGTGCTCGCCCCCATGATGCCAGTGGACGTGAGTGGCGATGACCTTCGAGCCTTGGGTACGAGCGGCGGGCTGGTGCGGTACGACGTAGCGACGAAGGAGATCACGCGTGTTGCACCGCCCGATGTGATCAGCGACAGCATTGGCCGAGGCGCTTGGCGTGGGGCGGACGGCGGCTCGGACACAGTGATGCCTCGAGGTTTTGGCGCTATGTCGCCAGTGACCGGGTTTCAGACGTTCCCCGCGCGGACGAGCTGCCGGCTCTTGGTCACCTTTACGGACGACGCTGGAGTAGTAAAGACAGGTCAGTGTTCTGGGACTCTGATTGATGCAAGGGTCGTGCTGACGGCTGGTCACTGTGTCTTCAGGAATGATGAGGGTGATGAAGCCAACGGCATTCCTGGCTCACATGGTTTTGTCGACCAGGTCTTCGTCATCGCTGGCACGCAGAACGGGGAGTTTCCTTGGGGGTTTGCGGAGTCAAGTTCTCTGTTCACAACAGATGCATGGTCGGAGGACGCCGATTTCGACTTTGATATTGGGTTGGTTCGGCTTTCCCGGCCAATCGGCATGCTGTCTGGTTGGACTGGCTTCACGTACAACGTTGATTGCGATTGGATTGACGAGCGGACTTTCTCTCAATTCAGCTACCCCGCTGAAAGATGTGAGACTTCTGGGCCACTGCATACAGGAACAACCATGATGGGTTGGGGTGGTCAGTTTGACAGTTGTGAGTCGTTCGGTTGGGAAGCTGATATCGAGAACGGCGAGGGATGCTTTCGGCGAGGATGGCAGGGCATGAGCGGCAGCGCTGCCATCACAACTGTGAGTGGGCACTGGAGCGCCATTGCAGTCCACTCTCACAACGATCCCTTCTGGGACACAAGCGACTTTGCTCGCCTTGAACAAGAGTTAGGTCAGTTAGCGCAGAATACGGTCATTCCGAACTCTCGCGGCAACTCTTTCGACCTGCATGCACTCAGGTTTCGCACCGGATTGTCCGCAGGTGCGACGGCCGGCCAGAGCATTTCGGGTGCGAGTTTCTTTTCTTGTAACCCCACCAACAGCGTCAATTCAGGAGAGTGGCTGTACGACGTCCGCCTCTCGGACGACGCGGTCATTGATTCGAGTGACGCCGTCCTGGGTGAGTACACCTATCAGGCTGACTATCCATCCATGCACTTTGAGACTATTGCTTGTGGTGACATCATGATTCCCTACTCGGTACCAACCGGAACATATGCGATGGGAGTCAAGCTGCACCGCGACGACGAAGACGACCCGTGGGGAGGGCCTCAATACAAGTCAACTCATGTGACCTTACCCCTTCTTTAGGTCCACCCTAAATGAGAGAGTGGACGCCCGCAAG
>CAZSSV010000239.1:0-4206 GCA_964609425.1 uncultured Isosphaeraceae bacterium
CACCGCGCACAGGAGGTACGCGGGCTGGCGTATCGAGAAGGTGGCGTTTGCTCCGGTCATGGACGTCGACGTGCGGGTGGCGCTGAATGAGCGGGGCTGTTTGGCGCAGGATTTACGCGATCTGACGCTTGATCTCCGGTGTCCCATCGGCAAGCGTGCGTGAACCCAAACCCATCGCCGGCTACGCTGTTGCCTGGAGTCCACCAGCAGCGGAGGCCAGTGCATGCAACGAAACAAATACAAACAACTTTCTCCCGAGGTCGCGGCCGCCCGCCAACGCATCGAGCGTTGGCGAGCCACGAAGCGGCCCGGCCATGCGATGCCAGCAGAACTCTGGGCGGAGGCGGTCGCCCTGGCGCTGGATCGCGGCGCCTACCGCATCGCCTGCGACCTTGGCGTGAGCTACGAGTCGCTGCGCAACCGCATCGAGCGAGCGGCGGCGGCCGAGGCCTCTGCTGCGACCAAGCCGGTCGGATTCGTCGAGGTCCGGGGCGCTGAGTTGCTCGAAGAAGGCGAGCCCTTCAGCGCGGAGATCGAACTGTCCGCGGTTGACGGCAGCCAGTTGACCATGCGCCTGAGCGGGCCCGGGAGCTTCGACGCGCTGGGTATGGCGGCCGCGTTCTGGGGGCGTGGTCGATGATTCAGGTCACCCCGCAGATGCGAGTGCTGGTCGCCGTGCAGCCGGCGGACTTTCGGCGTGGCATCGACGGCCTCGCGCGCACGTGCCGGGCCGCTTTGGGCGCGGACCCGTTTTCTGGGGCTGTCTTCGTCTTCCGCAACAAGCGGAAGACCGCTGTGAAGGTGCTCGTATACGACGGCCAGGGCTTCTGGCTGTGCCACAAGCGCTTGTCGGCCGGCCGCTTCACCAATTGGCCGTCGCACCCCAGCGAGGCGGTGAGCCGGCTGCAGGCGCACGAGCTGCATGTGCTGCTGTCCGGCGGCGACCCCAGCGCGGCGGTCGGCGCCCCTGTCTGGCGCCGGGTGGACGGAGCGGCTTGACGGCCGCAGTGTCTCATTTTTCCACTTGCGTTCCATCTCCGACTCTGCTACCTGTCGGGCATGGAGATCGTGCTGAGCCATCGCGGTCGACAGGTTACCCGGCAGGACGTCACCTTCATCGTCGAGCTGATCGCCGACCATCCGCGAGCGAGCCGGCGGGCCCTGTCCAAGAAGCTGTGCGAGGCGTGGGATTGGACCCAGGCCAACGGCAGCCTCAAGGACATGGTCTGCCGCGGCCTGATGCTGCAACTGCACCGGGCCGGGCACATCGAGCTGCCGCCGGTCCGCCGCGTGGTCAACAATCCGCTGGCGCATCGGCGCAAGCCGCCCGCGGTGCAGGTGGACACGACACCGCTGGTCGGCACCCTGGCCGACCTCGGGCCGCTTCGCTTCGAGCAGGTGCGGCGCCAGGGCAGGGAGCCGCTGTTCGACGGGCTCATCCAGAGCTGGCACTACCTGGGCTACACGCAGCCTGTGGGCGAGCACCTGAAGTTCCTGGTGCTGGCCGGCGACCGGCCCGTGGCCTGCTTTGCCTGGAACTCGGCGCCGCGCCATCTGGGCCCCAGAGACCGATTCATCGGCTGGTCGGCAGCGGCCCGGCGGCGGAACATTTCGATGGTGGCCTGCAACAGCCGATTTCTGATCCTGCCATGGGTGCGGGTGCCGCACCTGGCGTCGCATCTGCTGGGCCGGATGACGCGGATGCTGCCTGAGCAATGGCGCCATCTGTACGGTCACCCGGTGCACTTCGCCGAGACCTTCGTCGACCCCAGCCGCTTTGCCGGTACCTGCTATCTGGCGGCGAACTGGACGATGCTGGGCCAGACCACCGGTCGGGGGCACAACGACCGGACCAACCGCTGCAACCAGCCGCGCAAACAGGTGCTCGGCCGGGCTTTGACGCGGCGGTTTCGGACGCTGCTGCAGGAGACCTGATGGTTCGCCGCGCCAAGCGAAAGAAGGCGAAGCGACAAGCGCCGCCGGTGGTTCGACGGGACATCTCGTTGGACGAGGCGCGCGCAGTGGTGGCGCGGGCTGAGGCGGCGGGGCTCAGTGAGGAAGATTGCGTGGCCCTGTGGGGCATCGTCGACACACTGACCGTGGTAACACGCGAGCTCGAGGGCAAAGGGGCAACGATCAGGCGGCTGAGGCAGCTGATCTTCGGGTCGCGCACCGAGAAGACCAGCAAGGTCGTCGGTCGTTCCTCCGGCGACGCCGGTGAGCAGAAGCAGAACGACGACCGAACAACCGGTGGCGCAGCGGACGACAAGCCCGAGGCCAACGAGCGAGCAAGCAGCAAGCCGAAGAAGAAGCGCAAGGGTCACGGGCGCCGCCCTGCGGTCGAGTACACCGGCGCGGACCGAGAGCTGGTGCCCCACGCCGAGCTCACCCACAAGGCGTGTTGTCCCGGCTGCGAGCGAGGCAAGGTCTACGCCCAGCGCGAGCCGGCGATGCTCGTGCGCATTCGTGGGGTCGCGCCCCTGGCTGCGACCGTGGTGGAGTTGGGCCGCCTGCGCTGCAATCTATGCGGCGAGGTGTTCACGGCACAGCCGCCGCCGGGCGTGGGCGACCAGAAGTACGATGAGACGGCTGCGGCGATGGTCGCATTGATGAAGTACGGCTGCGGCCTGCCCTTTGCCCGCCTGGAGCGGCTCGAGGAGGCGCTCGGCATCCCGTTGCCGGCGGGGACGCAATGGCAGGTCGTCTCGGCCGCCGCGGACAAGCTCGCCCCGGTGCTCGCCGAGCTGCAACGGCAAGCTGCACAAGGCACGCTGTTGCACAACGACGACACGACGATGCGAGTGCTCGACCTGGACAAGGAGTTGCAGGAAGGCGCCGCCGCTGGCAAGGACGAGCGCACCGGCGTGTTCACCTCGGGCATCGTGGCGACGGTCGATGGCCAGCGCATCGCGCTCTTCTTCACAGGCCGGCGGCACGCCGGTGAGAACCTGGCCGCTTTGCTGAAGCGGCGGGCCCGCGAACTTGGGCCGCCGATCCAGATGTGCGATGCCCTGAGCCGCAACACCTCCGGCGACCTCGACACCACGGTGGCCAATTGCCTGGCGCATGGACGAAGGAAGTTTGTCGACGTGGCCGAGAACTTCCCCCAGGAGTGCCAGCATGTGCTCGAAACGCTGCGGGAAGTCTACCGCCACGATGCCGAGACGAAGAAGGCGAAGATGTCGGCCGAGGAGCGGCTGCTGTATCACCAGCAGCACAGCGGGCCGCTCATGAAGGGACTGCAGGAGTGGTTCGCCGAGCAGTTCAACGAACGCAAAGTGGAGCCCAATTCGGTACTCGGCGACGCCATCACGTACATGAACAATCACTGGGCTAAACTGACCCTGTTCCTACGAGAGCCCGACGCGCCGCTTGACAACAACATCTGCGAAAGGGCTTTGAAACGCGTGATTTTACACAGGAAGAACGCGCTGTTCTACAAGACAAGTAAGGGCGCGCGGGTGGGCGACACGTTCATGAGCCTGATACACACCGCCGAAATGTGCGGCGCCAACGTGTTCGAGTACCTCGTGGCGTTGCAGCGCCACGCAGAACAGGTCGTTGATGACCCGGCGGCATGGATGCCGTGGAACTACGCGGCCGCGCTGGCTGCCACGCCTGCCGGGAGCCAGACGCCAGGCTGAATCGACCGGAGGGCGGCACCTCGGTCGAGCCGGGTGGCGCAAAAGGGATCAAGATCCCTTTTGCGCTAAACGTGTGACTGCGAGCCATCACATGCTGCAGGCGGTGGCGCCTGGGCCGCTCGCCGCCGCCGTGATGACATCGGGCACCCGCCCTGGTCCGAGGCGCGCCGATGACAAGTTATTGCGACTACGCACGCTTGCCGATGGGACACGAAGCATCCGCAACCCCTTCATGGTAGGACGCCTGCAGTAGCTCTGCCAGCTGGAGAAGCTGACGTGGACATAACAGACCGCGACATTATGGTCCTCATGCTCGTAGGACTTTGTCGCTACGTGTCAGCTCAACAGATCGCCCGCGAACTGTTCCCTGGCCAGGACACGGCTCGTCGTCGTCTGCGCAAGCTCGTCCAGGCCGGACACCTCAAGACAACCGTGCCGGGGACAGGCAACGCCCCGAAACTCATATCCCTCACCGCATCTGGTCTCAAGCTCCTGGAACGTCATCACCCGGAAACCTCCACACGGGCACACCTGCCCGGCGTGATTCGCCAGGCCGGCATAC
>CAZSSV010000240.1:0-4174 GCA_964609425.1 uncultured Isosphaeraceae bacterium
ATGCTTCGACATCACGTCGGTCTTCCGGCGATCCGCAGTGGGTATCGAGCCAATCCGCGCGGTCTGTTGCCGGGAGGGCAAGGGCCTGCTCGAAGAGACTTTGAAGGTGATCAAGACTCATCGGGGGCCGCCGTGCCGGTGAGCCGTTGATGGAGCCAGGCCTTGGCGAGTTGCCAGTCCCGCTGCACCGTTCTGGGTGTGACGCCGAGCGCCGCCGCGATCTCGGTGTTCTGCAGCCCGACGACGCACCGCAGCCGCGCGACTGCACCCCGGCGGTCATCGAGCGTATCGAGCGCCCGAATGGCGTCGATGAGCCGAATCTCGATGTCTTCGTCGTCGGGTGGGCCGGGTGATGCCAGCGGCGGGTCGATCTGCCAGAGGGAGAGTTGGCGCCTCTCGCCTCCGCGTTTGAGTCGGCGGCGGGCGCGGTGGTGGTCGATGAGCAACTGCTCCATGGCGCGGGCGCACGCGCCGAAGAAGTGAGCCCGGCTGTCCCAGTGGGTGGGTACGGAGCCGTGCATCTTCAGAAAGAGTTCGTGCACCATGGCGGTCGGCGGCATGGTGTCGGCAGCCACCCCGGACCACTTGCCGCCCACCAGCTTTCGGGCCATGGCGTGCAATTCGCCGTAGACCATGGACCAGACGGCGTCGACGGCGTCGTCATCGCCCTCGAAGGCCGCATTGACCATGTGCGTCATCCCCGGGGTTGTTGGCATGCGGTCAGACTATCTCAATCACCTTCCCAGATCTCGCGGCGCGTGCCGCCATCCACTTTTTGTCCGCGAGCAGTGAGGGATGGCGTATGGGCAAGTCCATCGTGATTGGCACATGTCGGCCCGGTTGCAGTGCGGGCCAATGGTGCCTGGATTTCGGGCAGCACGACCCGGCCTGAGCATTGTTGTCTGTCCGCCGCCGCGTTTCCCGCATGGGACAGCGGTGCGGACCGAACTGCGGCAGCACCTGAATGGACACCGAGAGAGGAGATCACACCATGCTGCGAGGCGGACAGATGAACGGCTGGGCGACCTGTGCCTTCATGTTGATGGCAGTGCCTGCGGGGCTGACCGCGTCAGCCCAAGGCGAGGCGGTTCAGTGGACTGTTGACGATGGGGGGAATGGGCATTGGTATGAGCATCGGCTCGGGAACCTGGTGTGGAATGACGCCCAGAGTGAGGCCGCGAGCGCTGGCGGCTATCTCGCCACGCTGACGAGCGAGGCTGAAAACGGAATGGCGAACGACTTGATCGATGAGGGGCCTGAGAATGCCTGGATTGGCGGAAAGGAGATTGATGGTCAGTGGACCTGGGTGACAGGAGAGCCCTGGGAGTTTGCATCCTGGAACTGTGACCATTGCCACCCCTCGTGCCAGCCGGACTACGCATGGGAGAACTGTGTACACACGGGTTGCTCTGATGGGCTGCAACTTCGGTGGGGCAACTTCGGAGACGATGGCCAGAATGGCACCGTTGGGGGGTACATCATCGAATGGTCCGCCGACTGCAACGGCGACGGCATCGTTGACTACGGTCAGATCGTGAACGGCGTTCTTGAGGATGCTGACGGCAATGGTGTGCCTGATTGTTGCGACGAAGGCGTGAACTGCTTCCCGTGCCCCGCCGACTTCATGAACGACGACGGCGAAGTCGGCGTCGATGAACTTCTCTTCATCATCAGCGCCTGGGGAACCGACAACCAGACAGCCGATCTGGATGGTGACGGATGGGTCGATGTGCACGACATTCTGATGGTGCTGGATGCGTGGGGACCGTGTTCAGGTTGACCGCAGGATCGGCCGCGGCGGCGCTTCTCTGGGGAGCGCTGCCGGGGCCAGCCGCCGCCCGCCCGCCTGACGGGGCGAGCATGGACCTCTCCTCGGTCTTTCCGGGGACAGAACTGCTTCAGCCCTACACGCCACGCTGCGCGATCCCCGGCCAGTGGGGCGAGGACTACCCTCCTCGGCCCGAGGGACTGCTCGACTTTGAGTGGCCAAGCCAATCGGGCACCTATCTGCTGACCTCTCCCGGCTTCTGGGACGAAGGCGTGGCCGACTTGCCGATCTTCACGATGACCGTTCCAGGCAATCGCCCGGTGCACGGGTGGTCGATCGTGTACCTCGACCAGTACTGGGCCCATGCGCCCGGGCCGCCCGATGGAAAGACGCGGGCGTGGGGCATCTGGCCAACGCAGGAGGGCCGTTTCGGCACGAGCGTGATTCTCAAGAACGGCACCCCGCGATACTGCCTCTCCGCCATTGACGTGGCTTGGACGCGTGTGCAGTCGTTGTTCGGTGACGGCTCCGTGCAACTGGTGTCGACCTCGATCCCGACCGGGACGGCTTGTTGCGAATCTGCCACGATCATCACGCTTGAACCGGGGCCACCGCGGCTTGTGTTCTCATACGGCGGGTACGGCGCCGCTGTTCTGCCTCAACGCGACGTGGGCGAACTCGTGCGGCAAGGCCGCGCATGGCCAGGCGATGTCCTCGTCTCCGCTGTCGATCCGCACTGGCAGTACTGGCCACGCAATCGGATCGATTCTGCGCCGCCCGAGGTGATTCTCAGGGTTGATCCGAGCGGTGAACATCCCGAGGGCGGCGTGCTGCCGGCGGCCATGCGAATCGAGCGCGGCGAGGCCGAGGCGAAGGCCGCCGAGGCGTTGCCGCCTGCACGGGAGGCGCTTCGGGAGGCATGGGCGCGCCGGTCCGTCAACGCAGGCGTGGACCCCGCTTCCTGGCAGTTCTGGCAGCAGGTGATTCCTCAACATCTCTATGGTCCCATGATCGAGTTGTTGTACGCCGGGCACCCTGATTTGGCATGGAAGCTGCTCCGTGAGTCCTGGCCAAAGGGGGCTCCTGGGGCCATCGCGGCAGGGCTCGAGTTGCAGCGCATGCTGGATACGTGTCCGCACTATCCCCAGTTGCCGTGGTCCATCGGCAGGTTTGAACGATCCGGAGAGAAGGCCGGACCGACTACGGACACGGCCCCCACGCCGCAATGAGCGCCAGGAGGTCATCGGTGCCGACGAGGCCGTCGCCGTCGATGTCAGCCGGGCTGCTCGAAGTACCCCAAGCGGCGATGACCGCGAGGAGGTCGTCGGCGCCGACGGCGCCGCTGCCGTCGATGTCGGCGGGACACGGGTCGGGATCGGTGCAGTCGACGCCTTGAGCCACGAGGCGCACATGGTCGATGTGCCAGCCGGTGTACTCGTTGTAGAAGGTGTCCCCGCTGTCGAATGAGAAGGTGATCATGGCTGAGTCGCCCGAGATTGACTCGATGTCGAGCGTGCGGGTGGTCCAGTCACTGTCCGGGGTGACTTCAAGCGATGCGCTGTTGACTTGCACCATCGCGACGTCATAGCCGGATGTGTTCTCGGTTTCCAGGTGGTAGCAGAATGAGAGCTCGAACGGTCCGGCGACGCCATTGAGGGAGATGGCGGGGGACCGCAGCGATCCGGACACGGCCTCGAAGTCGTCATAGTCGCAGGAACTGTCCTGACCAAAGTACATGACGCCTGCTTCGCCGCAACCGCCGCCTCCCGCGCATGCGGTCGTGGCGGGGTGCCACAGACCGCTCGTCCACCAACCTGCGGGCAGGCCGCCATCGAAGTTGGTGTCGAGGATGACGGTTTCCGTCAGTTCGCCAATCAGGAGATCGAACTGCGTGTCCGGCGCGTCGTGCGGCAAGGTCGCGACCTGGCCGCCGATGGCAGTTGCATGAATGTACCAGTGCACGTCATCGCCGCACGCAAAGCCGGGAAAGTCGGCCTGATACACCTTCTTGCCAAGCGGCGTGACGTCGGCGTCCACCTCAATGCTGTTGATCGTCATGATGAGGCGGACGGCGTCCGGGTCCGGAACCGCGTCGCCGGCTTCCACACTGAATTGCAATGTGAACGGCGAGTTGGGCAGGACAGCTGTCGGTGCACCGCCGGCGATTGAGATGTTCAGCGTGTTGGAAATGCACACGCCCTGCGGGTTGGCCAGGGCGTTTTGCAACTGGGCGTGTTCGATGGCGGTGCCGTTGTTGTAGCCGCCGCCGCTGTCACACCCCGCATGCGTGTGAATGCCGATCGCCAGGCCGGTCGACTCATCAAGCACGGGAGAGCCGCTGTTGCCGCCGGTGGTGTCGGTCTGGTAGCCGATGTTCCAGTTGCTGTTGTGCATGTATGGGCCAGT
>CAZSSV010000241.1:0-4137 GCA_964609425.1 uncultured Isosphaeraceae bacterium
GCCCCTGCGAGCGGGGGTCGGGGCGTTGGCCAGGTTGTCAGGGGGTGGGGGGCCTGGAAGCCCCCCGCATGGCGATGGCTGGATTTGAACCAGCGACCTAGGGTTTATGAATCCCTCGCTCTAACCAACTGAGCTACATCGCCGAAGCCACGCAGTGTACTCAACGGGGGGCGTGCAGGCCACGGTCAACAGGCCGCTGTCGAGGGCACCGCCGCCGCAGGGTCTCCATCATCGGAGCCGTCATCTTCGGGGATCCAACGGGCGGAGATTTCGTTCCGGTCGAGGCCAGGCGAGGCCCGCCTCACGGCCGCCGCGAGCAGGCCCATGAACATCGGCTGTGGCCGGAGTGGCCGACTGGTCAGTTCCGGGTGGAACTGGCAGCCGACGAAGTATGGATGCATGGACCGTGGAAGCTCCAGAACCTGCATGATCGGGTGCTTGGGGTGGCGGCCAGAGAAGGCCAGTCCAGCGTGCTCAAGTTGGTTGATGTGGGCGGGGTCCACCTCATAGCGATGGCGGAACCGCTCGCGGACCATGGTTTCGTTGCCGTAGAGCCAAGATGCCAGCGAGTCCGGTGTGAGCGCCACGTCCTGGCCGCCCAGTCGCATGGTCCCCCCGAGCCCCTCGATCTCTTTCTGCTCCGGCAATTCGGAGATCACGGCCCCTGCTGAGCCCTGCCGGAACTCGGTGGAGTGGGCGTCCTTGATGCCGGCCATGTGGCGGGCATACTCGATGACGGCGACCTGGAAGCCCAGGCAGATCCCCAGGAACGGAATCCGCTGCTCGCGGATCCACTTGACCCCCGCAATCTTTCCTTCCACGCCACGCTCGCCAAAGCCTCCGGGAACGATCACCGCGTGGAGGTCATGGGGTGCCAACTCGTCGCCAGCGTTGTCTGTGGAGAAGCCGGTGACGTCAATCCACCGCACATCTGGCTCGATGCACAGGTGTGTGCAGGCGTGTTCGATGGCCTTGTCAATCGACGCGTAGGCGTCGCGTAGGGCGGTGTATTTGCCGAGAATGCCCAGTCGGACCGTGTGGGTTCGGGAAGCCCGAATGCCGGTGGCGTAGTTGTGCCACGCCGCCCTGGCGTGGTCTTCCTGGACGGGCTTGACCAGGTGGTGCCTGTCCAGAATGGTCAGCACCTCCCTGTCCAGGCTCTCTGCGCGCATCGATTCCGGGATCGAGTAGATCGACGCCCGGTCGTGCATCGAGAAAACGCGGGGGAGGGGGACATTGGTGAACATGGCCACCTTCTGCCGCACGGTCTCGGTCACGGGCTGCTCGGCCCGGCAGGCGATGATCTGCGGTTGAATGCCCGACTCCATCAGTCGCTTGATGCCCAGCTGCGCCGCTTTGGACTTCTGTTCGCCAAGCGCGGGCGGCTCGAGCACATAGGTCAGCGCCACGAAGCAGAAATTCTCTCTGCCTTCTTCAAACGCCAACTCCCGAAGCGCCTCGATGTAGAAGCCATTCTCGTAGTCGCCGACCGTTCCGCCGACCTCGATGAAAACGACATCGACCGGCCCGCCTTCCTCACCACCGGTCATGGCCAGCTCACGCAATCGCCGCTTCACCTCGCCTGTGACGTGCGGAATCATCTGGACATCACGGCCGAGGTAGCCACCGCGTCGCTCACGGTCCAGGATCTCCGTATAGATCTGCCCTGCTGTGGTGAAGTTATTGCGGGTGAGGTTCTGGTCGAGCAGACGCTCGTAGGTGCCCAGATCCATATCGCATTCGGTCCCGTCGTCCAGCACAAAGACTTCGCCGTGCCGATACGGGTTGAGGGTGCCGCTGTCGACATTCAGATAGCCCTCGAGTTTGATGGGCGCCACTCGAAGGCCCTTGCCCTTGATCAGTTTTGCGAGCGATGCGCTGAAGATGCCCTTGCCCAGCCCGGACATGACCGTTCCCATGACGGCGACGAAGGCCGTCTTGCCGGGTTGATACCCGTCGGGAATCGGCGAGTAGAACTCGGTCGTTTTGGCCGATCGTCCGAATTGGCTGAGGAAGCCGTCGTCCTGGGGTGCCCCGCCTGAGTCCTCGGGAGCGGTCGAATCTGGTGCGCGATACGGCGTCTGCTGGTGGGGCATGGTTGATCCTACCGCGCCGGGACCGTCCGAATCAATCCGGGTGCTCGGCTCGCCATCTGGCGACAAAGGCCGCGTACTGCTCCGGTGTGTCAATACCACCGTGCCCGGTGGGTACGGTGGCCACGGCGATGCGGACACCGTGCTCAAGGAGTCGAAGCTGTTCCAGCCCCTCGGCCGCTTCAAGCGGTGTGGGCGCCAGGGTTGGGTACCGAGCCAGCACCTCGGGGCGGAAGGCGTAGATACCGACGTGTCTGAGCGAAGACTCCCCGCCGTACGGGATGACCGACCGACTGAAGTACAACGCTGTGCCGTCGAGGGCCGTGACGACCTTGACGACATTCGGGTTGGCGAGGTCGCCGTCGAGGCGAGTTGCGGCGGTTGCGACACCGGCCTCTGGCGTCTCACGCAGCGCATCGATGGTTGCGTCGAGCGTGGCGGGGTCGATTTCGGGTTCGTCGCCCTGCACATTCAGGAAGATGTCGCCGTCAAGCCCCTGGGCAACTTCCGCCATGCGGCTGGACCCATTGCGGTGCGTCGAGGCCGTCATGGCGTGCTCCACGCCGGCCGCTGCGCACACTGCCTCGATCTCCCGGTCTTCTGAAGCCACAATGATGCGGTCAACACGATCCGCCCGACCGACGGCATCAGCGACGTGCAACACCAATGGGCGACCCGTGTCCGACGCGAGCGCTTTGCCCGGAAACCGGGTGGAGCCCATGCGTACAGGAATGACGGCGATGATCGGGGCCATGTGGGTTCAGCCGAGTTCCCTGACCAGGGCGTCGATTTCCCGGCGCTGGTCACGAATGTCGCGGTAGGTGATGTCCTGCCGCGCGATTCCCGAGCAGATCTCCAAAGCGTCGCGGGCGTGGGATTGATACGTCTCAGACTTGGCCATCTCGATGAGAGACACCATGAGGTCGTAGCGAACCTCGAGTTCGCGAGTCGCCTCGGTGGCGTCAATCTTGGAGAGTACGTCGCGATACTCGGCCGCCGCCTCGGCGTGCCAGCCTTCCATGGCGAAGCATCGGCCGAGCAGATGCCCCGCTGAGGCCCTGAGCCGTGGCTCGTCCTTGGCTCTTTGGAAACACCCCATCGCCCCTTCGGTGTCACCCTGCCGCATCATGACCTCGCCGAGGTGGAACCGGATGGTTCGGTCGGTCGGGTACTTGGACGCCCGCTCCTGATACTCCTTCGCCTCGAAGTCGAGCAGTTGTGCCTGCAACGCTTCGATGCGTTCACGGTGGGCCGGCGTGTCTTCGCGGCCTGCCTCTTCGAGCGTTTTGATGCGATCCCGCGTGCGTTGCATGCGGATGTCGCCGGCTGCCATTCGGAAGCGGTACTCGCTGGTCTTCTTGTACCCCCGCATGAAGACCGCTTCGGCCTCCTTCAGCGCCGCGTCTGTTCCCTCTCTTCGAAGCAGTGTGGCGTACCGGTTGACGTTGTCGGCCACATCCGGGGCCTCGAGGAATCGCTGCTTTGCCCGGGCGAGCACCTGCTCCGAGCCGCCCCCGGCCCCTGCAAGGGACTCTTCCTGCTCCAACTCCCGCTGCTTGTCCATGTCCTTGACGAAGTCTCGAAAGCCGCCTTCCTTTCCTGCGGCTTGCTCGTACCCGCCCTTGGACATGGCCCGCTGCGCCGAGAGATCCTTGATCTCGTGCTCCAGCGGTCCATCGGTCGGGTCCAGCGCCATCGCGGCCTGCCCGGCGATCAAGGCGTGGTCCCATGCCTCGAGTTCCTTGCAGTAGTCCTTGACCGCGATGTACTGCTGCTTGGTCGGCTTCTTGCCCCGACTGACGATGCCGAGCACGTGGGGCGCGAAAAATCGTCCAGTGACGGGCTGTTCCGCTTTGGTCACGGACTCCAGCGCCTTGATGGCCATGGAGGGATTCTGCAGGTCCGTCATCCACACCAGAAGCGAGACGGCCATCTTTTCAACCGGGCTCGGACCATCGACCGTCCTGGTCTGCTTGGACGCAATCCGCTTGCCGCCATCCACCACATGCCGCTTTCCGGCTTCGAGCATGGCAGCCAGGGCTTC
>CAZSSV010000242.1:0-4133 GCA_964609425.1 uncultured Isosphaeraceae bacterium
CTGCTGCGAGTCGGGTCCGATGGAAGGTCGGCGACGAGGATGTGCAGCGGCGTTCCGTCAGGACGGTCTACCACCAGCAGAAACAGCAGGATGTCCTCGGCCCAGGCGACCGTCCGAAGGGTGCGAATCGGCAGTCGCGAGACGATGAGGAACGGGCCGCGTACGGCGACGTGCCGATCCGCGCTCCAGTCGCGAAACGCCGGGTCTGTGCCGGCCCGCCGTGCGCCCTCCACGATGGAAATGTCTGCGTCTTCGTCCATGATGAATGCGGCGTAGGGGCCCGGCTGTCCCCGGATCGGGCCGGCCGTCCAGTGCAGAATCGAGACGCCGCCCTCGGCTCCTGCGGAGCCGGGTAACCAGAGTGCTGCGACATAGAGCACCGGTCCGGCCGCTGCGACCGCAAGGCCGCCCCAGCGCAGGCGACTTCGGCGCATGCTCCAGCCGGCCCACATGAGCAGCCCGCTCGGAAGGAGCGCCAGCGGCGGAACCCACGCAGCCCACTGGCTCCACGCCCACCGGTCCGATGCGACGGCGCCGGTCAGCCAGACCACAGACGCAAGGACGCCCGACGCCAGTAGCGCGGCGCCGAGCCAACGAGCCGTTCGGGAGGCAGCGTTGCTCACAGCCCGTAGACGATCGGCGCGAGCACCGCGGACACGATGGCGAGCAGAATGGTGAGTGGGATGCCAAGACGGGCATAGTCGAGGAAGCGATAGCCTCCGGGACCATACACCATGAGGTTCGTTTGGTAGCCGATGGGGCTGATGAAACTACACCCCACGCCCATCATGAGGACGAAGATGACGGGTGTGGAGTCAATCTCGAGTGCCGCCGCGGTGGTCATGCAGATCGGAAACAGCAGGGCTGCAGCTGCGTAGTTGGTGATGAACTGGGACAGGATCGCGCCGATCAGGAAGATGAGCAGCAGCAGCGGCATGATCCCCCAACTGGCGCCGAGTGTGGCAATCCAGCCGCCGGTGATCCCGGCGATGCCCGTGTTGACCAGCGCATTGCCGATGCCAATGGCGCCCGCGATGACGAGCAGGACGCGCCACTCGATGCCCTCTCGGGCCTCTGTTCCTGTGGCGCACCGCGTCAACACCATGGCGAGCGCGCAGCCCCATACGGCCGCCACGCGGTCGACTGGCGCCCAGATGAGCAGCGTGATCAGGACTCCCATAATGGCAAGGGCGACCGGAGCGAGTCTGTGGCGTACGGGCATGGCGTCGGGAACGTCGGAGACCAGGAAGAAGTGGTCACTCCCACGCCAGTCGGACCGGAAATTGAGGTGTGTCTCAAGGAGGAGTGTGTCGCCCGTCTTGAGCACGATGTCGCCAATCTTTGCATTGATCTGCTGCCCCTGCCGGTGCACGGCGAGGATGACGGCGTTGTACTTCTTGCGAAAGTCCGACTGGCGGACGCTTTTGCCCACGAGCGGTGAGTTGGCCGACACGACCGCTTCGGCGAGCGTTCGCGTTGCCGATGTGACTTCGAGTTTGTTGGCCTGATCGTCGTCAGGTTCCAGCCCGCGAATCGTGCGGAGGTCCAATACAGACTCGAGGAGCCCGACGAAGGCCAGGCGATCACCTTCCATGAGGACCAATTCGGGGTCCACCGCAGGCAGAGGTACGCCGCCCCGCTCGATGCCGCTGAGAAACAGCCCGGGGAGCCGGCGAAGCCCGGCTCCCTCAATGCTCTTGCCGATGACCGGCGAGCCCCGCTTGATGATGAACTCGACCTGGTAGTTCCGGGCATCGATGCGTTCATCGACCGGGGGCTTTCTCGCCGGGATCAGTGTGGGGCCGGCGACGACGATGAAGGCGATGCCGACAATCAGGCAGGGCAGGCCGATCGCGGCGAGGCCCAGAAACTCCATGACGTGTGATGGCGTGTTCAGACCATGCTCGGTGCTCCAGCCAATCCACTCCTCCATGATGATGATGTTGGCCGCTGTTCCGATGAGCGTGAGCTTGCCCCCCAGAATGGCGGCGAAACTCAGGGGCATGAACAGGTGGGACGGACTGATCTTGAGCCGCCGCGCCCAGTCGCGAACGATTGGGATGCATATCGCCACGATCGGGGTGTTGTTCATGATGCCGGAAAGCACCGACACCGGAACCATCATGCGGAACAAGGCGCCGGGGACGGAATTGGGGTGTCCAAGCGCACTGCCTGCAAAGCGTCGAATGGCGCCTGTCCGCTCGATGCCTTTGGCGACCACGAACAGTCCTGCCAGCATGAGCACTGCTTGGGATGCGAATCCTGCGGTGGCCTCCTTGACATCGACGACACCGCCGAGCATCAACATCACCAGCCCGCCGAGAATGGCGACGTCCATCCCCATTCTGTTGGAGATGAGCGAGCCGATGACGGCTGCGAGGACTGCTGCGGTGTACCAGGCTTGAAAGTCCAGGGCTCAGTACTCCATCAGGCGGGCGCGAGGCCCATGGACATGCTCGCCTCGACGAGCCGCTCGTGCAGGCCCGGGGCAGCGGCGATGACACCGGCATTGCCTTCAAGTCTTGGGCCTCGTCCGAAGTCCAGCGGTTTCCCGCCGACGTCCGTGACCACTGCACCGGCCTCCGTCGCAACGAGGCTGCCCGCAGCGTGGTCCCAGATCTTTTCAACGTAGTCCTTTCGTGTGGGCAGCCGGAGATACGCATCGGCCTGGCCGCGAGCGAGCACCGCGTACTTGGCTTGGCTGTCGAGGCGTACCGGGTCGGCGCCCGCGCCGATGCGGTCGAGTAGTTCATCCGTATCAGAGCGGTTCGAGTGTCCCTTTTCCACGCTGGCGCAGGTGCGGACGGGTTGATCGGGCGTCCAGGCCGGGCAGGAGATTCGCAGCGGCGTCGCTGCGGGGTCTGCATCTGGAAACTCCCACGCGCCTGCCCCGAGCGTGGCGGCATAGAGCGACCCGCACCCTTTGGGGTCGGGTTCGGCCGGCGTCTGGGCCGGGTCAATGGGGAGATTGGGGCAGCCGAGCACGCCCAATTGGACGACGCCGCCCTCGATGTGCCCGAGGGCGATGGCGTACTGCTGTCCGCGGAGGAAACCCTTGGTGCCGTCCACTGGATCGAGCGTCCAATAGGCATCGGCCGTGCCGTCATGGTCACACGCATCGATGGCAGACATGACATCCGCTTCGGTCGCGGTGGGCCGCCATGCCTGGACGGCTTCGACGACCGCCTGCCGCACGGCCGTGTGGTCCTCTCCCCGCAAGTCCGCCGCCTGCTCCTCGCCGACGATCAGGTGATTCTTCACATCGGCGCACCGCTCCTGGATGATCATGGCGACGACGGCCTGGGCCGCGTAGTCGGCCACAGTCACGGGGCTCCGGTCGTCCTTGGTGTGCCTGGCCACCTCGTCCCGCTGCGACTGGACGGCTCGTGTGAGGGAAGAGGCGGTTGCGACGGCCTCCAGGGCTGCTGTGAGGAGTGGATGTGTGCTCATGGGTATTCCTTCATCGGTTCGGATGGGATGTCGGCTGCGGCATTGTCGCCCGGTTCGGGTGTAGAAGAAAAGAGGCGGCGGCACCTGCTTGGGGTGCCGCCGCCGCGGGGGTCAAGTGGGGGGGACTTCAGCCTGCCTGAAAGCCGGCCTTGAACTCCTTGATCGCCGCTTCGCAGCGGTCGCCGATCTCCTTGAAGGATCGTTTTTGGGCCAGGTCGCTGCGGACGTCCTTGGCCGGACCGTTGAAATACTCCAGGAGTCCACGCTCGAACTCATGGACGCGTCCCGGGTCGATGTCGTCGAGGAAGCCTCGCGTTCCCGCGAAGATTGAGATGCACTGGTCGATCACGCCGTAGGGCTGATACTGCCCCTGCTTGAGCAGTTCCACCATGCGGGCACCGCGATCGAGTTGCAACTGGCTGGCAGCGTCGAGCTCGGTGCCGAGCTGCGCAAACGCTTCCAGTTCGCGGAAGGCGGCGAGGTCCAGACGGAGCGAACCGGCCACTTCCTTCATCGCTTTGATCTGCGCGTTTCCGCCCACGCGGCTGACGGAGATGCCGACGTTCACGGCCGGGCGGACGCCCGAGGCGAAGAGTTCCGGCTGCAGGTAGATCTGGCCGTCCGTAATGGAGATGACGTTGGTTGGGATATAGGCCGACACGTCACCTTCCTGCGTCTCGATG
>CAZSSV010000243.1:0-4130 GCA_964609425.1 uncultured Isosphaeraceae bacterium
CACGAGCGTGAGTTTGCACAGGGGCACGCGCATGGCCGCGGCCATTTCGGCTGGCGTGGGCGCCCGTCCAAGTTCTTCCTGCAGTTTCGCCAGCGTGTCCGTCCACAAGTGCATGCGCTTCTGCATGTAGGTCGGAACATGCATCGGATGGCCCACGTCCTCGACAAGTTGTTTGACCGTCTTGCGAATCCACCACGTGGCATAGGTGGAAAAACGATGGCCCAGGGCCGGATCAAATCGCTCCACGGCTCGGATGAGACCGAGGTTGCCTTCATTGATCAGGTCTGACAAGGGCACGCCCCGCGAGGTATAGCGTTTGGCGATACTGACGACGAGTCGCAGATTGGCCTGGATCATCTTGGACTTCGCGTCGTGGCAGGCGTCGTTGATGATCCGCCACGCCAGCGTGCGCTCTTCGATCGGCTCCAGCAGATCGATGCGGCTGATGTCGCGAAAGTAGGTATCAAGTTCGGTGGGCTTGGAGGTTGTGTGCATGGTGGGTGAAGGCGAGCCTCTCCAGCTGCCCGCGGATCCACCTACGCCCCTGCCCGTCCATCTGGTTCGTGCAAAAAGCCCTACCTTGAAAATACGAACACGTGCCGTCGAAAACTCGTATCAGGCGGGAGCGGCGGGTCCACCCATCCGGATCAACCCGCAGCGTCCGGACATTCCTCGTCCGTTCGCCTCTTGACCGCGCCAAGGAACAGCTCGGCAAGTGCCTCGTAGATCGAGGTGGTACAGACCAGCGAAGAGCACTCGTACGCGATGACCGCGCACAGCATGAGCGGAATGGTGACCATCCTCGCGTCAGTCATTTCGATCATGATCACGAAGACCGTGATGGGGCTTTGAACGACACCCGCGAAGTAGGCAACCATGAAGAGCATGATCACGAACTGCGGTCTGATGCCATTGAACATCTCATGGAAGGAATCTGCGAAGAGATCTCCGAGCCCGGCCCCAACCGACAGGCTGGGATCAAACAGGCCGCCGGGAATCCCGCTGATCAGACTGAAGAACGACCCGGTGGCCTTCGCGGGTGCATACCACCAGGGTGTTGGTCCCGGCATGTGCCACTCGTCGTAGAAGCGCCGTTCCGACGCGTCCCCCAGTGTGGCGTACGCCGTTTCCAGTTGCATCGCTTCGGCCATCGGCTTTCCGTCGCGGCCGAGCAGCGTCTGTGCGTGCGCCTTGGCGGTGTACGCCTCGTGGATTTCCTCGGGGGACGCGGTGCGGCTCACGCCAAGCGTGTCGTAAAAGTCGGTGCCGCGATACAGCAGAATGGACCGAGCCTGCGGGTAGCCACTTCCGTAACTCTGCCCGTCTGAGAGCAGTCCTGTGATGGCCAGTGCCAGTCCAAGGCAGGCCGCCACGGTGAGGCGTCGGCGCGAGAGGGCGCGGGTGACCAGCGGGGTGCCCCAGACGACCGCGCGGGCGAAGAGGCCTCCGAGAAACCCTCCGATCACTGCGATCACAATGATGCACAGCCAGTGCACGCCGTCAAACCCGAACTCATGGTGGACTTGGCCATAGAACAGATAATCCCAGCCAAGTGTGACGATGACGACGGCCGATGCGATCACGACCGTCCGAACGATCGTGCTGGCGCTGTCCTTCTCGAAGGACCGGCCGATTTCCTCGAATGCGAAGATCAGACCGGCGATGGGGGCGTTGAACGCCGCAGCGATGCCCGCCCCGCCTCCAGCGAGAATGAGCCCACGCTGGACGAGGTGATCTGGAAACCGCCTGACCTTGGTGGCCAGGTACATCAGGCAGGCCCCGACATGCACCGACGGACCCTCCCGACCAATCGTCATGCCGCTGAAGAGGCCGATGGTCAACAGCAGGATCTTCCCGATGGCGATCCGGATTGACAGCATGTACCGCCTGAAGGGGCTGTCTTTGACTTTCAGGCACGCGATCGCCTGTGGGATGCCCGTGCCTTCGGTGCCCGCGAAGTACCGATCCCGGAGCCAGATGATCAGAACCATCCCGGCGATGACCGTCAGGGCCGCCAGCCAGGCCCCCGTGCCGCCCGGAAGGTGGATGCCTGCGACGGTGTCCAGTTCATGCAGACGCAGGAACAGCGCCGAGCCGCGGTCGTCTGCGAGCCGAAAGTACAGCGCCACGAAGCCTGTGACGACGGCTGCACCGAGCAGGACGGCCTGGGCAGCGAGTGCCTTCCTGGAGAGAAACCGCGCTCTCCACGTCTGGAATGGGGCGATCCCGGTTGGGTCGTGGTCTGCCTGGTGCTCGTTTCTCATGGTGCCGCGGAGACTCTACCCAATCTCGAGGTTTTTTCGAGGGGGGCGAAAGGACAGGGACGGCTGGGCGTTGTCCTGTCTGGATGCGGCACTGGCGTCCCTCAAACACTCTCTCCTCTCTCTCCGACTGGACGGTCCCGACAACGGGGCCGTCCAGTTGTTTGTGGGCCATGGGGGACGGCGGGGCGTCAGGACGCGCAGGGGCGTCTGGAGGCGGCCGCATCGGCCTGTGACTCTGCGTGGTAGGAACTCCGCACCAGCGGGCCTGACTCGACGACGCGGTAGCCCATGTCGAGCCCTGCCTGCTTCCAGTCTTCGAAGGTTTCTGGCCGGACCCAACGGTCCACGGGCAGATGATTCCGGGTCGGCTGCAGATACTGCCCGATCGTGAGGATGTCGGTGTCCGCCCGCTCGCGGATGTCCGCCATGGTCTGGAGGAGTTCGTCGTCCCGCTCCCCGATTCCGACCATCAGGCTCGTCTTGGCAAGCAGCCCGCCGGCCTTGATGGCCGCCAGGACGTCGATGGACCTGTCGTAGCGGGCCTGCGGTCGGACGGCATCGTGCATGCGGCGGACGGTCTCGACGTTGTGGGCAAGGATGTCAGGGCCGGCATCGATGACCTCCTGGAGGTCGGCGAGGTCACCCTGGAAGTCACCAACCAGCGCTTCGATTCCCAGCTCAGGACAGGCCGCCCTGGTGCGGCGGATGGTGTCGGCCCAGATCGCGGCGCCTCCGTCGGGCAGGTCGTCTCGGTCCACCGACGTGATCACGACGTGCTTGAGGGCCGTGAGCGCCAGCATTTCAGCGACGCGGCGGGGCTCGTCGGTGTCGGTCACCGGGGGCCGCCCCGTCTTGACATTGCAGAACCCGCACGACCTGGTGCATGTATCGCCCAGAATCATGATGGTCGCGGTGCCCCGGCTCCAGCACTCGCCGATGTTGGGGCAGGAGGCCTCCTGGCAGACCGTGTGCAGGCCGAGCTCGGAAAGCTGCGACTTGAGCTTGACGTACCCCGCGCCGCCCGGCGCTTGGGCCTTGATCCACGCGGGCTTTCTGGGCATGGCCAGCCGGGCGGCCGAGGAGTTTCCGAGGATCTGGTCGCCCAGGCTCACGATCGCCTGGCGCGCGTGTCCGCGGGCGGTGTCGCCGCCGAGCGGGCGTGGGTGCCGGGGCTCTCCTGGAGGCTGTCGTGTCATGAGCCCCGCATGGTATCTCAGTCCCCAGCCAGGCCCAACAATGCCCGCGCCGCAGCGTCTGAGAATGTTGCGGCAAATTCGGGGCTAGGGTGATCTCCCGCCCGCTCCAAGGTCGATGATTTCAGGCCCGAATCCACTTTGTCGGGTAGAGTTCCCGCTCCCGTGACGGGCGGAGGGCCTTGGAGATTGACTGCGTGAGCCAGAGCATGGAAGAACCGCTGTCCCGCCACGGGTTGTGTTGTGGCTTATGGCGCCTCGCTCTCGCTGCAACCGCCTTGTTTGCAGGGGGTTGTGAGACCAACAGCTTCTTCGATCCGTCCAAGACGGGATATTTCGGCTCGACCCCCGTGACGATGCCCGTGCTCGATCGAATTGCGGCCATCGAGCCCAGTGTGGACTTGTGGGGCGAGACCACACAGGTCACCGCTGCGGACCTGATGGCCAGCGATCTGTCGTACCGGCTGCACCCGGGCGACCTGGTCGAACTGCGAATCTATGAGCTGTACACCAAGGGGCAGTTTTTCCCGGTGACCGGGCGCGTGGATCAGTCAGGCAACCTGCACGTGCCAGAGTTGGGGTCGGTGCCCGCCGCAGGCTTGACCGTTGCTCAACTCCAGGAGGCGCTCGTCGCCGATCTGTCCAAGAAGGTCATGAAGAATCCGACGGTGAC
>CAZSSV010000244.1:0-4122 GCA_964609425.1 uncultured Isosphaeraceae bacterium
GGTGGCTTCACAGTTCGTCCTCGTCCGGTACGGGGTCCCATCCTGCGCCGCCCCAGGGGTGACAGCGGGCAAGCCGTCTCACCGTGAGTCTGGTGCCGGTGATGGCTCCATGTCGGTCAATGGCTTCGGCCGCGTACCGCGAACAGGTAGGCTGAAACCGGCAGTGCCGGCCCACAAGCGGGCTCAATGTCGCCTGGTAGACCCTGATGAGAAGGATCTCCAACCATGCCAGGGGCGAGCGGCGCCGCTTCATGGTTGTGGCGTTTCCCATGCTGCGGTCCGCCGCACCGCCGAATCGAGCCAGGCGGTGTACTGCGCCAGCGTAGAGGGGCCGTGCGGCTCCACCACGACGACCACCTCCACGCTGCCGGGCCACTGGCCGCTGAGCGAGCGAAAGGCCTCCCGAAGGAGTCGCTTGACGCGGTTTCGGCGGACAGCGCCGCCGACGGCGCGGCCCACCGCCAAGCCCATACGATCAGGCGGCGTTGCCCGGCTCAGCAGGTGCACCCGAAAGGGGCCCGCTCGGCCGTGGCGTCCTTCCCTGAAGAGCCGCTCGAACTCCCTTCGCTTGCGAATGCGGGGGCCACGATCCTTGGCAGTGTCAGTGGGCTCAGGCACTGGTCTGATCCAATGCCTTCTGGTACCGCTTCATGAGGCGGTTCCGCGTCAAGATGCCCATGACGCGGCGGCTGTCTTGGCTGGACAGGACCGGGAGCGCGTCGACATCGGCGCGGGAAAACTTCTCAAGAACGACGTCGAGGGTCTCGTCCGGAGACACGGTCGGAAGGTCGGTTCGTTGCAGTTCGCTCACTTGCAGCAGCGGGATCGCCTCCCTGAAAACAAGCGCTGCCTTGAGATCCTGGCTGGTCACCATGCCGCAGTACTCGCCGGCATCGTCGACGACCACGAAGTCTCCGGCCGGCTGGTCCTCTGCGAGTGCGACGAGGCTGGAGGCGGGCTCGCGGAGGTGGACCGTGTGCGGTTCCTTGAGCAGCAGGTCGTGCACCGTCAACCGGGAGAGAATCGTCATCTCTCCGGTGCTGCCCAGCCGGATACCTGCTTCCCGCAGGCGGGCCGAGTAGACCGAGTCGCGGCACAGCCACCGAGCCACGATGGTGGCGACGACCGCGGCGAGCATGAGCGGCAGAATGATCTGATAGTGGCGTGTGAGCTCGTAGACGATGAGGATGCCCGTCAGCGGGGCGTGTGTGACCGAGGCGACCATCGCCGCCATGCCGACCAGTGCAAACCGGGCCGGCGTGCCGTGCTCGAGCAGCCCGACCCACTCCAGACCGAGCCCGAGCGCGCCGCCCACGAGGGCACCCATCATGAGCGAGGGCGCGAACATGCCACCCGCGCCGCCCGACCCGATTGTCAGACACGTGCCGACCAGTTTGAAGACGAGCAGCCCGAGGAGCGTCACGATCAGCAGGCTCTCGCCGGAGGGTGAGCCGCTGGGGTCGTATGCCGCCGGGGAGAGCAGGCGTGTGATTTCCGGGTATCCGTTTCCGTAGAACGTGGGAAGGCCGGGGCCGAGCGTGAGCAGTGCCACCAGACCCAGGATCGCCAGCAACACGCCGCCGACCGCCGGCCGCGTCCACGCTGGAACTGGGAGCGCGCCGAGGGTGCGGCTCGACAGGTCGAGCCCCCGAATGAAGATGGCGCCGATGACACCGCAGGCCAATCCCAGAACGATGTACGCGGGCATGTACATCATTTGGAAGTTGCCTTCCTGCAGCCTGAAGTCGCCGCCGAGCTCGAAGATGGCCGCGTCGTGGAGGATGCCCTGAATGGACGCCGACGCGACGACCGCGGCGATCACGATGGGCGTGAACGTGCGGAGCGAGAAGTCCCGCAGGAGGATCTCCATCACAAAGAGAACCCCCGCAATCGGGGCATTGAAGACCGCGGCAATGCCCGCAGCGGCGCCGCATCCCAGCAGTGTGGTGCCATTCTGGCTGTTGACCCCGAGGAACCGACCCACGGTGGAACCGAGCACGGCACCGATGGTCACAATGGGGCCTTCAGCGCCGGCCGAGCCGCCCGACCCGATGGTCAGCGTGCTGCAGATCCACTTCTGGATGCCCACCCTGGTGCGAATCCGCCCTCGCTGGCGCAGGACGGCGTAGATGACCGTCGTGACGCCCGGACCGATGTATGGGGCGTTGATGCCGTGCCGCACGAGCCCGACGAGCAGGCCGCCCACCGCCGGGCCAAGCAGGACGACGATCCAGATCCACGTCGGATCGAGCGTGCCCTCGGCCGACTCGATGGCTCGCAGGGGCGCCAGAAAGAGCGTGGCAACGACCCCCATGAGCAGGCCGATTCCGGCGGCGAGCAGGTACATGTACCAATCGCCCTGCAGGCCCAGCCTGAGGCCGGCTCGTCGAATCCTGCGAATGGCGTTGGGCATCGTCTGTGGGCTCCCTGGCCCCTGAGGGGGCGGAGGGGCGGAGTCTACCCCCTCGGACACGGCCGGACCCGCTCGACACGCCGGGGGCGGCCATGGTAGAATCGCTCGATTCAGGCCCGATTCAGGTCACGGAGTACCCAGCGAATGATCGAAGCCCTCCGCAGCGATGAAATCGTCGAGAAGATCGGCGGCCGGTTCAAGTTGTGCGCCCTGATCCAGCGACGCCTTCGCGAGATCGCCGTCGATGGAGCTCGCCCGCTGGTCGAGCGTGAGGGGCGGACCGATCTCGAAGTTGTGATCGAGGAAATCGTGCAGGACAAGATCACGCCTCGATGGGTCGACGCGACCGAGGCCTCGAACAAGGGCGGCGCCGGGTGGCCGCTGCAGGAGGCGTGAGCGGTCCACGCCGGCGGGTTCTCGTCGGCGTGACGGGGGGCATCGCCGCATACAAGACTGCTGCGCTGGTGAGCCTGCTGGTCAAGGCGGGCGACGAGGTCACGGTCGCCATGACCGAGGCAGCGACCCGATTCGTCGGTGCCCTGACCTTCGAGTCGCTCTCGGGTCGCCGCGTCTACACCAACCCATTCACATCGCTCAACGAGCCGACGAGCCAGCATGTGGACTGTGCCAGAACAGCGGACGTCATGATCGTCGCGCCCTGCAGCATGAACTCACTTGCCAAGTTCGCCGCCGGCCGCGCGGACGATGCGGTGTCACTGCTGGTGGCTGCTATCGACCGCACCCGGGTTCCCGTGCTTCTGGCACCGTCGATGAATGCCGACATGCTGGCTCAGCCAGCCACGCGGCGAAACATCGCCACGCTCACCGAGGACGGGTTTACGATGCTAGAACCCGACTCAGGATGGCAGGCGTGCCGGACCGACGGTTGCGGACGACTTCCAGAACCCGAAACGCTCGCCGCGGCCATCGCTGCGGCGGTGCACTGACTCAGCTGCGCTGGCTCAAGCGACGCCGCAAACTGGTGCGAGTACGGCCAGCAGCACGCACGACCCAAGCGATCGGCGCGGACAGCCAGGATCGATCACCGCGCGACAGCGGCCCCGCAGGGGGGGCAGCCACGCTCCGCGTCCCGCAATCTGGGGCGCGGACTCAGGTCTCGTCGACCTGTGTCGTGTCCTCGATGAAACTGGCAAGACGCCGCCGGCGGACGGGGTGCTGCAGCTTCCGGACTGCCTTGGATTCGACCTGGCGTACGCGCTCGCGCGTGACCTTGAAGATACGACCGACCTCTTCAAGCGTGTACGTGTACCCGTCGCCAATGCCATAGCGCAGTTTGAGGATCTCTCGTTCGCGGTAGGTCAGCGTCTTGAGCACGTCGTTGATCCGAGTTCGGATCATCTCGCTCGTGGCGGTCTCTGAGGGCGCCTCCTGCCGCTCGTCCTCGATGAAGTCACCGAACTGTGAGTCTTCCGACTCGCCGACGGGCCGGTCGAGGCTGATCGGGTGGCGTGAGATGTTCATGACGCGCCGTGTTTCGTCGACGCTCATGTCGGCTTCGGCGGCCAGTTCTTCGATGGTGGGCTCTCGGCCCATGATCTGAAGGAGCCGCTTCTGGATGGTCCGCAGCTTTGACATCGTCTCGATCATGTGGACCGGAACGCGAATCGTCCGGGCATGGTCGGCGATGGCACGCGTGATGGCCTGGCGAATCCACCACGTGGCATAGGTTGAGAACTTGTAGCCACGCA
>CAZSSV010000245.1:0-4118 GCA_964609425.1 uncultured Isosphaeraceae bacterium
CCCGCAGCGCTTCCACGCGATGGCGCTGTTCGACGGTCAGTTGTTCAGCAGCACTGACGGCGGCCTGCGCTTCACCGCCGAGGCCATGGCCCTGCCCGACGGCCCCGTGCGCGGCCTGCAGGCCGGCAGCCACAACCGCAGCAACCGCGGTGACGACCGCGGCGGCCAGGACCGCCTCTACGCCACACCCGGCCGCCCCGGCGAGCTGTGGGTGGCCGCCTTCCACTGGAAGCCGTGCACCTTCTCCATGTGTCCGACGTTGATCCTGCAGCGATTGCCGCAGAAGACGCCGCGCGTGACCAACTCGGTCTTCCGCTGCGGTTCGCGGCACCCAATGCCGTTTCCGCCACTCCCCATAGCCACGGATCCTGGGAGATCCTCCCAGACCACGGGCTGCTCTGGAGGCTTCGCGTCTTCTCGGAGGGCGCGGCCCACCTCAACTTCGGCTTTGATCGATTCGACCTCCCGCGGTCCGCCGTCATGGACATCGTTTCGATCGATGGCGCGGACGGCATCGGGCCCTTCACCGCCAGCGACGCCGGCCCCACAGGCGGCCTCTGGACAGCCATGGTCCTTGGCGATGAAGTCGTCATCGAAGTCGCCATCGATCCCGAGGACCGGGCTGCACTGGAGGACGGCCTCCTGCTGTCCTGGGTCAACGCCGGCTATCGCGGGTTTGGAGCACCATCGCACCGAGGTCAGTCCGAGTCCTGCAACGTCGACGTCGCCTGCTCGGAAGGCGATTCCTGGCGGCAGGAGATTTCGTCCGTCGGCGTCTATACCGTCCAGGGATCGTGGACCTGCACCGGCTTCATGGTCAACAACACGGCAGAAGACGAACGTCCGCTCTTCATGACGGCCAACCATTGCGGAATCCGGTCCAACAACGATCACACGGTCGTTGTGTACTGGAATCACGAGAACTCCTACTGCCGAACTCCGGGGAGTGGTGACAGCGGCGGATCGGGCGACGGCACGCTCACCACCTATACAGCAGGATGCACGCATCTTGCCAGCAACAGCCCCTACGACGCAACGCTCGTCGAACTCGCTTCCGACCCGGACCCGACATGGGGCGTGACATTTGCGGGCTGGTCGCGATCAAGTTCGGGCGTGAATGGCGCTGGGGTGCACCATCCTGAGTGCGCTGAGAAGCGAATCAGCTTTCCCGATACGACCACCGAGGATGGCGCGTACTGGCGCGTCAATTGGGGCATGGGACGAACAGCGCCCGGCTCCAGCGGCTCTCCGCTCTTCGACGCCGACCACCGCGCCATCGGTCAGCTCTGCTGCGGGTCTTCCTACTGCTGGAACGACGATGACGACTTCTACGGCCGCGGGTTTGCCGGCGCCTGGTCGTCACTCGACGCGTACCTTGATCCGATCGGAAGCAACCCGACCGGCATCGACACCCTTGGTTCCGGCGGTGGCGGAACGCCTGAAGGTGCGTGTTGCATGAGCGGGCAGTGCACCTATGTGACTGAACAGGAGTGCGCCGCGTCAGGCGGAACGTATCTGGGCGACGGCATCAGTTGCTCGGGCAATCCCTGCAGTCCAAACAACGGATCGACCTGCCAGACAGCCGAACATGCCGTTGAAGGCGCCAATGCCTTCGACACGAGCACGGCCACTGACAGTGGTTTCGGCGCGCCGGACGAGTCGCAGTGTGCAGGCACGTTTCTGGATTGGGACGGCAGCCCCGACCACTGGTTCAAGTGGGTGGCCCCCGGCTCCGGAACGATCAACCTGAGCACCTGTGACCCATCTTCGTATGACACGTCGCTCGTCGTGTATGAGGGCGCCTCCTGCGACGTACTCTCGCAAGTCGCCTGCAACGGGGACTCGGAGTTGGAGGACCCGGCCTGCCAGGACTACTACAGCGAGATCCTCGGTCTGCAGGTGAGCAGTGGCCAGTTGTACTGGATGCGGCTCGGGGGCTGGCAGGCTGAAACCGGTGCTGGCACGCTTACACTGACCTTCGACGGCGTGGCTGACCCAACGGGCGGCTGCTGCACAGGCATTGCATGCAGCGAGATCACCGAGGCGTCCTGCGCCCTGATGGGCGGGACGTATCTCGGGGACGGTACAGACTGCCTCGGCAATCCATGTGGGCTGGATGTGATCGGCGGATGTTGCCTCTCAGGCGCGTGTGAGGCCATGGCGGAAGTCGACTGCGATACGGCCGGCGGCATCTACCTCGGAGACGACACCGACTGCATGGGCGATCCCTGCGGAGGAAGTGGCGGAGACTCGGTCGACGTCAGGTGGATCGTTCGAGGGACGGACTTGCTCTCGACCGGAGACGCCTCCTATACGGTGGACGTGTACGCCGAACTTCCCGAAGGCTGGCGATTGGACGCCGTCGCGGGAAACACGAATCAGCCGAAGACCATCGCAACAACGACGAGCTTTTTCCAGAGCGCCTATGGGGGGCCGACGTCGCTCGAAGTCAACCCGGACTTCATTCCGATCGCCCCCGACCTGGAGTGGGACAGCCGCGTGACGATCGGGTGTATCGATGCGACGGGCGATCCGTTCGAGTCCAACGCATTGAACTCCATCGGCATCGACTGGTCGGAGTTCGAGAGTGGCGGCTCGTTGACCGCTGACAACGGAACCTGGTTCTGCCTCATGACCGATCCACAGGGTGAGCGGCGAGCCTTCACGGACAGTACGTGTACGGAGCGGGGCGGTGTGTTGATCGCCCGGATCACGTCGATGGAGCACGACTCCGAAGTGCTCTTCGAAGCGCTGTTCCAGGGCCGCGACGACAACAACGACACATGGCAGGACACCGCCTCCAGTTTGATTGTCTGGCAGGGGGAATTGGACTGCAATGAAAACCGGATCCCCGACGCGTGCGACATCGGCAGCGGCGAGAGCGCCGACGACAACGAGAACGGCATTCCCGACGAGTGCGAGAGTGGCTGCGCGTGGGATCTCGACGGCGATGGCACCACGGGCGTCGACGACCTGCTCATCCTGATCGGCGGGTTCGGCGAGGTCTTCGACGTCGATGACCTCCTGGCACTTCTGGCTGAGTACGGCTGCGGCGGTTGAGCCTTCTCCCCCAAAAAACCGCCACCCCAGTGCCTCATTTGGCTGAATCCACCCCCCCAATGGAACCGATCTGACGCGATCGGCGGACCTTCCCTTGACGAAGGTCGCTGCGCGGGTACCCATCGGGGTACACGGTGAGCCCTTGAGAGGAGTCCCCCCCAAATGCATCAACGATCGTGTATATCCATGGCCGGCGTCGCCGGTCTCCTGACCATGACCAGCCTCGCGGCCGCGACGCCCGCAGGCATCAGCGACGGGCACCTGCCCCTCGACGCCATCTCCATGGTCGAGTTGGTCGGTCCGGACTATGAGCGACTCGAGGTCGAAGACCAGCAGCGTGCCTTGGACGGGCTTCCAGCCCGCATCGCCGTGCCGAATCAGGTTTCGATCACGCCGGCCACCGACGGCACCTGGGAAGCATTGGGGGACGGCCGACTGATGTGGAGACTTCGCGTCTTCTCGCCGGGTGCCGCCCACATCAACTTCGGCTTCGGACGCTTTGAATTGCCCGAGTCAGCGGTCATGTCGCTGTACTCCTACGACGGGGTCGACGTCGCCCGCGACGTCACGGTGCTCGACAACTCGTTCACCGGCGAGTACTGGTCACGCGTCATCTGGGGAGACGAAGTGATCATCGAAATCACCGTCGATGCCGATGAGCGGCTCGACGTGCAGAACAACATCGAGTTGACGGCCATCAACGAGGGCTACCGCGGCCTCGGCGCTCCGCCCTACCGCGGTTCTTCTGAAAGCTGCAATGTCGATGTCCAGTGCCCCCTCGGAGACGACTGGTGGAACGAAATCCCTGCAGCTGGTGTCTACACCGTCAGCGGCTTCTGGACCTGCAGCGGAACAATGATCAACAACACGAACCAGGACGAGACGCCCTACTTCCTCACCGCTGAGCACTGCGGCATTTCAGCCGGAAACGACCAGACGGTCGTGGTCTACTGGAATCACGAGAACTCGTACTGCCGAACCGGCGGCGACAGCGGCGGCAATGGCAACGGTCCCCTGTCCATGTACACGTCGGGCTCGACCTACCTGACCGAAAACAG
>CAZSSV010000246.1:0-4104 GCA_964609425.1 uncultured Isosphaeraceae bacterium
GAGTATTGCTCCATTCATGAGGATAAGGTCTTCGAAAATATCAAGTCGATGGACTACTGGAAGAGTCCAACCAAGGAGCTCAAGTATTGGCTTACCGCGATGGAGAGCACGTGCGGGGCATCCATGTTTACGGGCCAGGGGGGAAAGTACGGGCTGGGGTATGCCGACCGCCGACTCGTGACCGACGAGGTCTATCACACGCGGCGGTGGCGGCCATGGTGGAGCCCAACCACGACTGCACAGGAGCAACAGGTCACGGGACAGACCGATGCGATGCTCTACGCACTCTTGGGCAACATTGGCGACCACGCTGACGAGGCAGTCCGAGCGACCTGCCAGCAGGCGGTCAATGCGATTGCCGACACGTGCCCGGAGTGGACGCTGCCGCTCGTGACGCGAGCGGGCAAAGGTCTCAAGTTCACACGGTCCCCGATGAGCCAGCGAGGCGGCAATCTTGAGCCAGACCGGAGACAATGGAAGGCCGGTAAGCCGTTGGGTTCCATCGGAAAGTTCCAGGAGGCGTTCTGCAGCGATGAAAGTGCCGAAGCGATGGTTGCCGCTACGCTGGCTGAGCATGCGCTCTTTCAGTCCCTGCGCAGAGGCGACCTGGGGGACCGCTTCGACGCGCTGTTGCGTGGCCTGCACCTGTACTTGGACGACCTGCATGAGGCCGCGCAGGGCACTGCACATCAACAGGATTGGCTTCCGATCATCGGCCGTCTGACCAGCCGGCTGGAAGAGTGGCGCCAGGATCGCGCTGGCGTGTGACTTGATTGGAGGCCGCTGGGTGCCATCAGACCGTCAACCAGTTCTCATCGCAAGCCGAAACGTGTTCGATCGTCTTCAGGCCAGCGGGATGACGCCTCCCGATTTCGCCGCCAGACTCCATCGGGGGGAGCTGCTGGACTATGTCCGATCTGAAACCGATCAGGAGGGATCGCATCCTGCGGCGGCTGCAAGGTTTATTGCAATCAATCGCGGGCTTCTTCGGCCGAGTGCCGAGGGGCGCGATGGGATCGAAGAGCGGTTTCTGTCCATGCTCGCAGGACGCATGGTGGTTTCGGTGGACGTACTTGCCGGCGGCGAGGGATGGGCTGATGTGGACAAAGCGATCGCGCGGCATGGGCGCCTTGTCGCGGCTCTGGCGGCGTGCGGCCAGCGGGATCAGAGTGCGCGTACACAATGGGTACTGATTCTGGTTGTGCCCGATGTCGCTGATGGCGAAGGGTTCAAGCAGCTTGACAAGCTGGTACGCCGCCCCGGGGGGCCTTTGGTCTATCTGATGGACGGGAAGCTGCGATCGAGTCAAACGGGCCATTCCGTGGAAGCCAGGCACGTGTGGCCCCAAGCGATCCCGGGTCTGCTCATGGCGCTTGCAGCGAGTCCGCCACAAAGCCACACTGGGGCTGTGAAGGCGTGGCGGGCCGTGGTCGTTGAGCCTGCAATGGCCCCCGATGCTGTCATATGCAACTTTAATCGGTGGCTCAGGAATCATGTCATGGGCGAGCCAGATGCCTTTCGGCCGCCACAGTTCTCACCGACCCCTCTGTCCAAGGGTTTTGAGGATGCACTCGCATGGAGTCCAGGTCGATTTTCAGATGCATACCAGCCGAGCCGGTTTCAACGCGCTGTCACCACCGCACTGAGCCCGAAGGGGGCAGGCACGCATCGAGACGAACGAGCGACCATCCTGCGTGCGGAAGCCGCGAAACTGGGCCAGGAAGCGGATGGCGATGTTCGGACACATGAGCTTCAGTCGTGGGGGCAGGCACAGATGTCGCCAAGCCTGCCGATGGGTATGGCCAAGGCGCTTGGGCGTGCGCAGCGGGATGTGTTTGCCGGTCGAGATGAAGGTGCTGGTCGTTGGGCGAAGTTTTTGGCAAAGCTCACCGCCGCTGAGGCGGCACGGCAGCATGCGGCGGACGGAGCCACCGTCTTGGACGCGGCGAGAGCACACTTTGTCAGTTGGTGGCTTCGGGTTTCTATCGCGGCTGCGACAATGTTGCTCGTCATCTACATTGTGTTTGTCACCTTGTATCCACTGCTCGATGCCGCATTCAGTTCATGGTGGTTTTGGATTCCATGCATGGCCGGTATGTGCGGCGCCGCTGTCGCGACCTCGCTCAGTTGGACGCTGGAGCGGAACGCTGGGGCGCATGGGGAGCGTACGCTGACCAAGTCAGTCAAGCGGGCCCACCTTTCGAGCGCCACCCGGGCCTGCATCGAGTTCATGGCCGGAGTCCATGAAGGCAATCAAACTCTCGCCTATGGCCAGATGCTGGGCCATACCGCCACGCTTGCGAAGCGTTTGGAATTGACCATCGAGTATGCGACCCGGGATGCGGATGTACGGGGGACGTCCCGGACTGGTACAGAGAGTGAGCTTGCGAGGCTGGACCGGGAAACCTTCGAGCGGGGCACGGTCCTTCGAATTGGCTCGCTCGACGCTGAGCGAGCTGAGGCGTTCGCAGCCGCGACACTGGAGGCTGAAGGCGAATCGCTCTGGCGGAATCTCATGCTGGGCTGGTCCAGAATGGCAGCCGCATGCGACGAAGAAAGCAGAGGAAGTTTCCCCGTACAGGTTGTAGGCAAGGAGTGGGCGCGGGCGCTTGAACGTGCATGGGCGGAGTTTCGCAGGTGTTTTGTCGATCGCGTGACGGCGGATTGGCGTGATGGAGAGTTCCAGGGCGCAGGTGTGAAGCTTGGCCAGGCGATGGCTGGCCTGAGGGGTTTTTCGCCTTCTGAGCGGCCATTTCTGTCGAGCCGGCACGTTGCAGACAGGTCAGAGTTGGACGGCGATGTACGCCTGTTGATCGCCCGTGATGAACGATTGGGTACCGCGGCGAAGGAACAACTGCGACGAGGTGGTCCGCCGCTCATGACCCACGTCGTCCGGGATCTGCCGGTCCTTGCTGTATATCTGGAGATCGTACCCGTGTGCTGGAATGAAGAAGCGGGTAAGGGATGAGCGAAGCGAGGAGGTCCAATCAAGATCGATGTGCCGCCGCCACGGCGTGGCTGGGCGGCTGGCCGGTGTCCTCCCATCCGGCGCACTATCGGAGGCGTAGATGGGTGTGCGTGCTCGCCGCGGTGACGCCGCTGGCGCTTGTGCTGCTGGCCATGCTCGGGTTTTTCATCTGGGCACTCCTTGGGGTGACCGACTTTGGGTCGCTCCTGGATCTCTTCGTGAGCACGCTCGCCTGGCTCGGCCGTATGAAAGTACTCCTTGTGGCGCTGGCCGTCTTTGCGATTGGGTTCGGCATAAGCGGTCTGCTCACCGTGCTCGCATCGCGGTACCAGTCGATCGGGAGCAAGGGCCGAATCTCCAAAGCCGGAGTTTGGTCATGGCGAGGCGTGACTGCGCTCGTGGTAGTCCTGGGTGTCGCTGGTGTCTTGATTGTGCTACGTGCCCGCGACGCAAGACTCGACCTGTTCGGGCACGCGTTGCTTCTGGGGCCGATTCTGCTCACGATCTTCGTGCTCGGTCCACTTCTTGATTGGACGGAAGGCCACGGCCAGCGGGGATACAAGGTCTTTCTCTGGCTCATTGGCTTGCTCATTGGTGCCACGGTCGCGGCATTTGTACTTGGGTGGGTGCGATCGCTCGGTGATTGGGTTGCTGGGTGGCTTGATGATTCCCAGTGGGCGCAGGCCAAGGCGACGGCGATCGGCCACTACCTGCCGGACCGCAGAGAGGAATTGCCTGGCGCCGTGGCCAACTTTGTTCGCGCAGCCGTGACAATTGGCAATATGGTCCTGCTGGCAGGATGGCTGTTCTGGCGGCATCCGGAAGAACTGGCGAGCGAGCGTCGCAAAAGGCGGAAGAAGCGGGGGTTCTTCGGCCGTCTTCTCCATTCAGTTTCCAGGGTGCTTGGCCGGATCATGGGTGATGTTGCCTCTGAGACGGCGGGCCCTCCTCCTCGTGAATGGCTGCACCCCCTTCTCAATTCCGATCCACTTCCTGATGGCTGTACTTCGATCCGAAGATTGACGGACGAGGAGCGAGGAGTCAAGGGTCTGGAGTGCGCATCTCCCTGTGAGGATTCCCTGTATCTGCCGTTCTTCGGAGGCATTGTGCCAAGCGTAGATCAGCACCGAGCACTT
>CAZSSV010000247.1:0-4038 GCA_964609425.1 uncultured Isosphaeraceae bacterium
CCTGAGCCCATCGGAAGCGCACCCGATCGTTGAGAGAATGATTCCAAGCAGAAGAAACCGGGTCATTGGCTGGCCTCCGCATCGCCGCCCCTGGCCGGGATGGTGTGCGCCCTGGTCCACGCGCGACCTGCGCCGAACGTCATGATCCAAGTCCCATCCGGCTGGAACATCTGCGCCCGATGGTTGCCGTGGTCGAGCACAATCACGCGGCCCTGGTGGTCGACTTGAATGGCGGCAGGTCGCCACAGCTCGCCGTGGCCGGTTCCGCGAGCGCCCCACACCCCGAGATCCGCGCCGTCAGCGGAGAAGCGGTGCACGGTGTGCCCGCCGCGATCCAAGACCAGCACCGATCCGTCCGGTGCCACCGCGACATCGACGGGATCGACAAGACCGTCCAGCGCGATGGAATCGGCGCCCCAGTCTCCGAGCAGATGCACCGTGGGACCGTGGGCGTCGAGGATTGCCAGCCTGCTCGCCGGGCCGGTCGCGGCGATCGGGTGCCGAGCCGGGGTCGAGGGCCTGGCCGAATGACGGCCGTCGCTTCGGAGTGAACGGACCCGTCCTGTGACCCGATCGATGTGCAGCAACCTGTCTCCGTCGCGATGGAGCATGCCTTCGCCCGCCTCCGGGAGGGGCGTCGAGCGGCTGAGCACGGCCATCTCCGGGTTGAATGCGGGGCGGTCGGGCGGGGGTGGCGTGAGGTGCCACTCGTGCAGCCGCCCGTTTCCGGCGTCAACGGCCCACAACAGATTGCGTTCCGCGTCAAGGGCCAGGGACGTCAGGTGACCGAGCTGCCCGGGCGCTTCGCCCGGCGTGCCAAAGGTTGAGAGTCGCACCGGGGTGGCGCGGTCGAGGTCGAAGATGTGAATGGCCCTCAGTTCCGGCTCCCACGTGCAGAAGAAGCGCCCATCGACGGTAGCCGTCGGCCCGAAGTGCGATTGGACGCCGCGCGGCGCCACGGCGGGCGGGGGAATCTCCACACCTTCAGGACCGAACCGCTGGACTCGCTCCTCGAACGGTTCTGCAATGGTCACGGTCCCGTCCGCGGTCAGGGCGGCATCTTCCGGGTAGTGCACGCGACCTTCGCCCTGTCGCGGGAGAAACGCGTGCATGCCCCATGTCTCGATGACCGTTCCGGCTTCGGTGTCCAGCACCTGCACGCGATGATTGAGGCGGTCGGTGACGATCGCGCGGTTGCCGGCAACGTCGATGCCGCTCGGCTCCATGAATTGACCCGGGAACGTGCCCCAGGATCCGATTGCGTGGACGATCTCTCCGGCCGGCGTCAAGCAAAGGACCCGGTGATTGTGGGTGTCTGCCACCCAAATGCGGCCTTCATCGTCGAGGGCGACGCCTTCGGGTCTGCGAAGCGGATTGTCCGCAGGGCCGCGGATCGATCGGAGGTGCAGCCCGCCCGGTTCGTACACCTGGATTCGATTGTTCCCCGTATCGGCGACCACCAGGTGGTCGGCGTCTACATCGAGCGCCGCGGGTGAACGCAACCGAAACGGCTCGTCTCCAACTCCGCCGCACCCTCCAGACATCCGGCCCCCTGGCTCGAAGAAGATGACGTGGTGGCGATTGCTGCCAGAGACGTACATGCGCCCGTCCGGTCCGAAGGCAAGTCCACTGGGTCTGCTCAACCACTTTGACACATCAAAGGCTGCTTCACTGCCGGGCAGGTACACGGTGGCCGTGTCAGCGTCGAGCATCGCGACGTCGCCCGTTGGCATGGTTGCCACGGCGGTGACGCCGCCGACATTCGAGCGCGCTTCGATCCACTTGCCGAGATTGGTCGTCGTTGAAGGAGACGCCATCAGGAGGACGCAGCACAGTGTCAGCATGCGTGCAGGATAGGCCAGTGCGACCCGAACACGGACGGCGTGGACGCGGCAGGGCCACTATTCGGGTTGGGGTGGGGCCGCGGGTGTGAACCCCAGTGCCTTGATCCGGGAGACGATCGGATCCGCAGAGCTCCCGGGCTTGATCCAGAGTACGACTTCGCCTTCCGGGGCCGAGGCTTCGACGGCATTGACGTCAGGGTACTTCATGGCAGCGCCCTCGATCGCTGCTTCGCAACTCCCGCAGGACATGCCAGACACTGCAATCACGATGCGATCTCCGGTGCGCGACGGCGCTTTCCGGGGAGCGGAGCCGTCGCAGGCCAGCAGGGAGAGTACGGCGAGCGAGGCCGTCATCGTCGGAAGGAGTCGTCTCATGCCGCTCAGTATGGCAGACTTGACGGCACTTGGGGCACCCTCAGACCTTGAGCACAGGAGCGCGGTTCCAGCGGCGTCGGAGGATGAGGTCGGGGTCGGCGCCCATCCAGTTGCCCAGGATGGCCGCGTACACCTGCCTGAAGTCCGTTGTGAACTTGAGGTCGCCGTTGTCGAGATTGGTGAGGCTTGGGTGTGCTCCCAGGACCCCCGGTTGAACCATGGGTCCGACGAGGTACATCGGCGCGGCCGTGCCGTGGTCGGTGCCTCCGGATGCGTTCTCGCCCACCCGCCGGCCGAACTCAGAAAAAACCATGGTCAATACTCGGCCGTCATTGTCCTGTGCCCTGAGTTCGTCGTGGAACGCAAGCAGCGCGTCACCGACCTGACGGAGCAACCTCTGGTGGGCGCCCGCCTGATTGGCGTGCGTGTCGAACCCTCCGAGCGACACGTAGTAGACACGCGTGGGCATCTGTGAGCGGATCATGGCTGCCACCATGCGGAGTTGATTGGCCAGGTCGCTTCCCGGCCACTCGACCAGGGGCGAGAGGGTGGCGGCCTTGCGAACCTGATCGGAGGAAAGTTGGGCGTCGAGCGTGGTCCGTTTCAGGAATGAGAGGTTGTCGGTTCCGGCATCCTGCTCCTGCACGGGCATGGCGCGATACGTGCTTTCGACATCGTCTCCAAAGTCCTCACCCATCCATCGGTACAGGTCGGCCGACTCGAAACTCACTGGAAGGGAGCGATCTCCCTGCATTGCGAGTGGAGCGGTGTTTCCAAGCGCGATGCCGGCGCCAGCTTCGGGTGTACCACTGCAGGTGTTGTCGAAGTAGCGGCCAATCCACCCATTGTCACGGCCGTTTGTGTCGGCCGTGTGCCAGATATCCATTGAGGAGAAGTGAGAGCGGTTTGGATTCGGATACCCGATGCCCTGCACGACCGTTGCAACGCCCCGATCGAGAAGTTCTCGCATTCCACTGAAGGCGGGGTGCAGCCCGAGTCCGTCAACGCCTGGAATCTCCAAAGCCGCGTCGCCGCCACGTCCTGGTGCGGCGATCGCCAGTCGCGGTCGCCGCTTGTAGTACTCGTCGGCACCGAACGGCACCACCGTGTTGAGTCCGTCATTTCCACCACCGAGTTGTACCACCACAAGCACCCGGTCCTGCGGCACACCCGCCAGTGATGTCAAGAGCGAGTGCGCGGGAAGGGACATGGCACGGCTGGCCTGCTCGATGAAGATCGGTGCTGTGCCTGCGAGGCTGGCCAATGCCGTGCCCCGGCGGAGGAAGTGTCGTCGTGTCCATGCGGTGTGATCGGTCATGGGGCGAGATCCTGGGTCAGGAGAGTTGGTACTCGGGAGACGCAGTCATGAGGGAGATGAGGTGGACCAGCGCGGTGTCGTCAATGGTGTCTCGGCCGTTCAAGAGCGCTGTCCACTGCTGGACACGTCCGTCGGTGGGGGGTTCGCCCAACGTCAGCCGCGAGAGGTAGACCACAATGTCTGCAGCTTCGTTGCGTCCAGGAAGGTTGCGTAGATGCGCGACAAACGGTTCGGCCGACCATCCGCTTGTTCCAGCATCCCAGGCTTTGGACGCCGGATCGCGGCCGGTCAACAGATAGACGAGCAGGTTTTCGCGTACAAAGAGCGTGGAGGTGTTGATCCACTTCTGGCCGCCCTCCCAGCCTTTGACGCTTGGAGGCTGGAAGAGTTCCTGCCCCATGATTCCGCACGCCTGATTGAGTCGGCCAATGCTTCTCGCCGGTGTGTCAAACGTTCGAATGGCCTCGACCGTGAGTTGAATCGGACTCTTGATGAGTGAAC
>CAZSSV010000248.1:0-4038 GCA_964609425.1 uncultured Isosphaeraceae bacterium
GATAGACCTGTGTCTCGACGCCCCGCACGGCGAGTCCACTGCTTCCGATGACTGCAGATACGGCACCCAGCTCTGGCCGCGGCACATCCGCGAGCCGCCGCCGCATGGCGTCTGCGGCGTGCTGCTGCAGGAGCGTGGCTGCGATCTCCAACACGAGGTCCTCATCCGTCGTGGTGAACCCGATGCTGTCTCGGTTCACCTCAAGGTGGAGGTCTGCGCGGAGTTCGTGGTCAAGTGGACTGTCGCCTCGGGAAATGGCCGCGCGGATGGTGCGACCATCCCGGGACTCGACGGGCCCGTCGATGCGAACCAGCCAACGCGGGGGTGTCACGCCGAATTGCAGCGGTGCCCTCCCTTGAACCACCGTCAAGTCATCTGCAAGCCAGAAGCGGGAGGGGAGCCCTTCCAGGCCTTGCAGAAGACTTGGCAGCGTCAGACCTCTCACCACACCGGAGGTACGTCCGCCCGCCATCGCCATCGACAGGGAGCGTTTGCACAGCATCGACGCCAGGCCGAAGCCGTCGTCGGGGGTGAATGGGGGCGTGGGTCCTTGGCCGTGGTGCCCGGGTGACATGATCTGTTTCTCCTGAAGTGTGAAGGGCATGAAATGAAAGACGCCCCGCCGAGTGGCGGAGCGTCGCGTGGGGGTTCCTTGGAATCGAGTCCTCAGTCTCCTCTGGCGAGCTCCGCCTTGATCGCGTTCCAGACGCGGCAGCAGGTACCCGTGCCGAAACAGATCGCGGCCAGCATGGCCGGGAGCATTCTGGCGGAGGTCATCGGATAGACGGCGACGCGGGCTCGGCGGGAGCCGGACCAGCGGGCGGCGGCGGCGTCCGTAGAATGGCGCCGGTTGCGGTCGAGTTGATCCGTATGCCCGAGCATGAGTACCCCAGTATGCCCTCTGACCGGCCAATTGACCAGACTTCCTCCCGAAAAGGCGCGAATTCCTCGGCCGATGGTTTCGCTGGCCTGGGTATTGGGCCTTTGCTCACGGACGCTTTGGGCCGGCACGGAATGGTGCACCCCCGCGCCGTGCAGACCCAAGTCATCCCCGTGGCCCTTTCGGGCCGCGATGTCATCTCACTGGCCGAGACCGGAAGCGGCAAGACGGTGGCGTTTCTCGCGCCGGTTCTTCAGCGGATGCTTGACGATCGACCGGAGAAGGGTGGGCGGATGTCGCCGCAAGCGCGGTTGCGGACCATTGTCCTTTGCCCGACCCGTGAGCTGGCCGATCAGACTGGCGCGCTCGGTGAACGCCTTGTATCGGGCTTGGTCCTCAAGTCGGCGGTGGCGGTGGGCACGGTGGCGGCCGGCCCGCAGCGGGCCGCGATCGCGTCGGGGGTTGATCTGCTTGTGGCGACGCCCGGCCGGCTCCTGGAGTTCCTGGAGGGGGGTGTGATCGCGGGCTCGCATGTGCAGCATCTTGTGATTGACGAGGCAGATCGGCTGTTCGACATGGGGTTTGCCCCGCAGATCAACCGTGTTCTCAGCGCGATTCAGAAGCGGCAACTGCTTCTCTTCAGCGCCACCATGCCCAGAGATGTTCTGAAGTTGGTCGATCGGCACATGCGAGGTCCCGTCAGGATCGAGACGCACCCTCACACGACGGCCGTCGGGCATGTGCAGCAGCATGCCACACGCGTGCACCCAAGGGATCGGGTGGAGCTGCTTCTTCATCTCAGGAAGGATGCTGGCCGGATGCTCGTCTTCTGCAGGACGCGCCGGCGAACCGGCTGGGTCGCGGCGGCGCTGGCCAGGCACGGCGTGCGGACCGGCCAGCTGCACGGCGACCGCTCACAGGCGCAGCGGCGACGTGCGCTCCAGGCGTTCGCGTCAGGCGACCTCGATGTTCTGGTGGCGACCGATGTCGGCAGTCGGGGCCTGCACATCAAGGGCGTCGGCCTGGTCGTGAACTACGACCTGCCGAACACGGCCGAGGATCTCGTTCATCGCGCCGGACGAGCTTCGCACGGAACGCGACAAGAAGGGCATGTGTGGACGTTTCTCGGTGAGCGAGACTTGGACACGTGGTACGGGCTGGCGCCCGAGGCAGGTGTACACGCCGACCCCCAGACCGTGCCCGGCTTCAAGCCTTCGCACGAGCCGGCACAACGCGGCCAGCGACGCCGAGACCCGGATGGCCGGCACGAGACGAGGCGGCGACCCGGGCCCGGACGGCGCAAGAGAGCTTCCAGGCCGATCGGTCGCGATCAGAAGCCGGGTCGGGGCGTGCGGCGTCCCGACACGGACTGACGCCGACTCCTCGCGTACCATCCCTGCCCATGTCAGTGCTTCAACTCGTTCGCCACGCCAATCGGTACCGAGAGATGCTCTCGATTCTCGTGAAGTTCGGCTTCCGGGAGTTCTTTGAAGACGCCAAACTCGATCTCCTTCTGGAGAAAGGTCAACGAATCTTCTCCAGGAAGTCGGACGCCGCGGCTGGGAAACTTGGACTGAGCCGGCCTGTACGGCTCCGTATGGCGCTTGAGGAACTCGGCCCCACGTTCATCAAGTTTGGACAGATTCTCAGCACGCGCCCCGACATCGTCCCGCCTGAGTACATCACGGAACTGCAGAAGTTGCAGGATGATGTGCCCTCTGTTCCGTGGCCAAAGGTCAAAGCGCAACTCGAGGAGGACTTCGGGAATCTGGACGACCTTTTTTCGTCGATCGACGAGTTGCCCATGGCGGCGGCATCGATGGCGCAGGCCCACCGGGCCGTGCTGCGAGAGGGCCAGAGGCCCATCGTGTTGAAGATTCTTCGCCCCGGGATCGATCGCATCGTCAATGCCGACGTGGAAATCCTGGAGGCGGTTGCCTCGTGGCTGGCCCGGCACTCAAGAGACCTTCCGTTCGATCCGGTTGGAGTCGTGGAAGAGTTCGCGGAGGCCATCGAGCACGAACTCGACCTCGCGCATGAGGGCCGCAACACTGACCTGTTCAGGAGCAATCTCGAAGAGGGCGAGCAGGCGTGGTTCCCCGAGGTCTACTGGTCCGTCACCCGGAAGCGGGTGTTGGGTTTGCAGGAGATTACGGGTGTCCAGCTTTCAAAGTGGAAGTCCGCTGCGCTCTCTGACGATCAACGGCAATCTCTGGTTCGGAACGGGGCATACACGGTTCTTCGCCAGGTGCTGGACATCGGTTTCTTCCACGCGGACCCGCATCCGGGCAACCTGTTCCTCATGGATGATGGCCGGCTGTGCTTTATCGACTGTGGTATGGCCGGACGGGTCGACCCCGAGACCGTGACCGATCTCGCCAACCTCATTCACGGTGTGGCGACCAGTGACATCGACAAGTTCTATGGGGCGTTTGTGGCCCTCGGCGAAGTGGACGAGGAGGCGGTCGATCGCAGGGGGCTGCGGCGCGATCTTCAGGACTTCCTCGATCAGTTCACCGGCCGATCATTTGAGCAGATCGACATGAGCGCCATGCTGCGGGCGTTCACGGATGGGCTCCGAAAGCATCATTTGCGGTGCCCCGCCGACATTGTCCTCATGATCAAGGCCCTCACAACCATCGAAGGTGTTGCGGAAGATCTGGACCCGTCATTCGACCTGATGCGCTTCGCCAGACCGCACGTCGAGCGACTGATCAAGCAGCAGTACTCCTGGAAGGTCATCAGGGGGCGGCTCAAACGCAATGCCGGCCAGTGGTTGACTCTGGCCGATCGACTGCCGCGAAGCCTGACCACCGTGGTTGAGCGTGTTTCGGCCAATCGGTTCAAGATCGGGTTGGACATGCCGGAGATGGAGCGCATGGAACGGACGATCTTTCACGCGAGCAGACAACTGTCCTACTCCGTACTGGTTGCCGCCATGATTCTGGCCTCGTCCGTGCTGGTGCTGGCCTCGTCTGCGGAAAGTACGGCCACACTGGGCTGGATTGGGTTCATCGGGTTCATCTTTTCGTTCAGCCTTGCGAGCCTGATCGTGGTCGAGAACCTCTGGTCGAAGGTCAGGCGTCGCCGCTGAACCGCGCCCTGGCCGCCGTCCGGCGGTTCCACCGCCCGTGATACGAGCCGATGCGGAGCTGCCG
>CAZSSV010000249.1:0-4036 GCA_964609425.1 uncultured Isosphaeraceae bacterium
GTTCACGCTGGGCGGCAGCGGCGGCGGAATTGCCTACAACCGCGAGGAGTTTGAAGATCAGGTGCGGCGTGGCATCGCGGCGTCACGCATCGATCAGGTGCAGATCGACGAATCGGTGTTGGGGTGGAAGGAGTATGAGCTCGAGGTCGTCCGGGACGCCAACGACAACTGCGTCATCATCTGCGGCATCGAAAACATCGACGCGATGGGTGTGCATACGGGCGACTCCATCACCGTCGCGCCCATCCAGACTTTGAGCGACCGTGAGTATCAGTTACTCAGAGACGCATCGTTTGACATCCTTCGCGCCGTTGGCGTCGATACTGGAGGATCAAACGTGCAGTTCGCGATCAATCCGGACACGGCCGAGATGGTCGTGGTGGAAATGAATCCTCGTGTGTCTCGGAGCAGCGCGCTGGCGTCCAAGGCGACCGGGTTTCCCATTGCGCACATCGCCGCGAAGCTGGCGGTCGGATACACGCTTGACGAACTTCGCAACGACATTACAGAAACGACTTCCGCGTGCTTCGAGCCGTCGATCGACTACGTCGTCGTCAAGATGCCCCGATGGACCTTTGAGAAGTTCCCGGAGGCCGATGAAACGCTGACGACACAGATGAAGTCGGTCGGCGAAGCCATGAGCATCGGCCGCACGTTCTGTGAAGCCTTCCAGAAGGCGATTCGGTCCATGGAGGTGAAGCGGTTCGGGTTCGGTCTGGACGAACAGGACCGGTGGCTGCAGGCCCAGCGAAGCGAAGACACCGAGTGGCCGATCGATGAAGAAACGCTGACGCGGAAACTCGCCGTACCCTGCCAGGGCCGGCTCTACTACGTGCGGTATGCCCTCAAACTGGGGTGGTCCCTGGATCGCATCCACGACCTGACGGGCATCGATCCGTGGTATCTCGATCAGTTCCGCACGTTGGTCGCGTTTGAGACGAAGTTGATGGACTGCGAGGCACTTGATGCCGTGGACGCGCCGTTCATGCGAGCGGCGAAGCAACACGGTTACAGCGACCCTCAATTGGCCAAGGTCTTCTTCGATCGCATCAACACCGAGTCGATTCTGAAGGTGCGTGCCCATCGCAAGTCGCTCGGGGTTGAACCTGTGTACAAGTTGGTCGATACGTGCGCCGCGGAGTTCGAAGCGGCCACGCCCTACTACTACTCAACCTACGAAACGCCGTTTACGGTCAATGGCGAGGTGGTCGAGGACGACGAGATTCGCGTCAGCGACCACGAGAAGATTGTGATCCTCGGCGGTGGACCGAACCGCATCGGCCAGGGGATCGAGTTCGACTACTGCTGCTGTCAGGCTTCCTTCGCGTGCCGCGATATGGGCTACGAGTCGGTCATGATCAACTCAAACCCGGAGACAGTCAGTACAGATTACGACACAAGTGACCTGCTCTTCTTCGAGCCACTGACGCTTGAGGATGTGCTCAATGTTGTCGAGCGTCTCAATGGCGGTGGTGCAGACGTCGAGGTTCGCAGCGGCGGGGTCGCGGGTTGCATCGTTCAGTTCGGTGGTCAGACGCCGCTCAATCTGGCGCACGGCCTTGCGGCCGCAGGTGTGCCACTCATCGGCACCGGACTTGAGGCGATCGATGAAGCCGAGGATCGCGAGAGTTTCAAGGCGATTCTCGACAGACTCGGTCTGCAGCAGCCTCCCAACGGTATTGCGCACAGCCTCGAGCAGGCGCGGTCCATCGCCTCTGAAATCGGCTACCCGGTGCTGGTCCGGCCCAGTTACGTACTCGGCGGCCGAGGCATGGAGATCTGCTTCGACGAAGACTCCCTTGACCGATACATGCGTACCGCAGTTGACGTGTCGGATCTCGCCGACGCGCCGGTATTGATCGACCGATTCCTCAGCGAAGCGACCGAGGTCGATGTCGATGTTGTCGCAGACTTTGAACCGCACGAATCGACGCGAAGCAGTCAGATCACCCAGTCGACCGACGCCCCACAGGCCGTCATTGCCGGCATCATGGAGCACATCGAACAGGCCGGCGTGCACTCGGGGGACTCTTCGTGCATTCTTCCCCCCGATACGCTCGGCCCCTCAATGCGCCGCCGTATTGCCGAACAGGCCAAGGCCCTGGCTGAGGCACTTCAAGTTCGAGGGTTGATGAACCTGCAATTGGCCATTCGGGACGATGAAATCTTCGTGCTCGAAGTGAATCCTCGAGCCAGCCGGACCGTGCCCTTTGTGGCCAAGGGGACGGGCATCCCGTGGTCACGCATCGCCGCTCGGGTGATGATGGGCGCCTCGCTCACGTCTCTTCAAGACGTGTACACCCGGGAGGACGCCGGGTTCTACGCAGTCAAGGAGCCCGTGTTCCCATTTGAGAAGTTCCCGGGCGTGGATGTCGTGCTCGGACCCGAAATGCGGTCCACCGGCGAAGCCATGGGCTTTGACCGATCACTCCCGGTGGCACTGGCGAAGGCCAAGATGAGCGCGTGGCTTCCACTGCCTACCGAAGGGGACGTGTTCTTGAGCGTGCGGGACTCCGACAAGCAGGCCGTTGTGGAGGTGGCGCGGGCGCTGGTCTCGATGGGATTTCGTGTGCACAGCACGCAGGGCACGTGTGAACTGTTGGCCACGCACAGTGTGGCTGCGGGACCGATTCGCAAGATCAGCGAGGGCGCGCGTCCGAACATCATTGACCGACTCTCCAACGGCGAGATCGACCTGATCATCAACACGCCGACACGCACCGGCGCGAACACCGACGAGGGTCGTATTCGGGCGATGGCTGTCCGGTGCCGCGTGCCGATGATCACCACCATCACAGGGGCCATGGCCGCTGTGCGGGCCATCGCGGCGCTCCGGGCCGGTACGTGGCAGGTGCACGCCCTCCAGGACGCCTATGACACGCCGGTCTGCAGCGGTTGAACCGAGCCAGTTGGCGGGAGGCCGCCTCGCAGCCGCTGTGTGACGGATGACAGGCCCCCGCTTCCCGGGCCGAGGTTCGCGTGGGCGCGCGTCTTCTTCCCCCCTTGGGATGAGGCCCCCCCTTGGGATGAGGCCCCCCCTGGGATGAGGCCGGCAGAAGGCGATGGGCGGGCTGACCGAAGGCAGGGCCGGACGCGTGTGACTGCACAGGGGCAACCCTGTTTCCTGAGCGCCGCGGAACGCGCTCCGGTGGGCGAGCGGCGGCTGGCACTCGCCGGCGGGGCACGGCCGCGCTGCTATCCTTCTCGCCCCATGCCCGCTTGGCTTCCGCAGTTCATCACGTCCATGGTCGTCATTCTCGTCGTGCTGCACATGTGCCTTGGCGCGGCGGCATATCTGATTCTGCTGGAGCGCAAGGTGTGCGCGTGGGCCCAGGACCGGATTGGGCCGAACCGAGTCGGACCCATGGGTATGCTGCAGCCCCTGGCAGACGGCCTGAAGCTGTTCTTCAAGGAAGAGTTCATGCCCCGTGGCGTCGACCGGGTGCTCTTCATCATGGCCCCGGCGCTCACCGTCATTCCAGCCATGATTGGTTTTGTCGTGATCCCGTGGGGCGGGTTTCTCGATCTCGGCGACGGCCAGACCGTGGCGATCATGGGCGCCGATATCAACATTGGGGTGATCTACCTGGTCGCGGCGGCGTCACTGGGGGTGTACGGCGTCGGCCTCGGCGGCTGGGCCTCCAACAACAAGTACAGCTTCCTGGGCGGGCTGAGGGCGACCGCCCAGATGATTTCCTACGAGATTCCGATGGGCCTGGCACTGCTGTGTGTGGTCCTGACAGCGGGCACACTGCTACCGCAGGAGATCGTCCGCCTGCAACTTGAGGGGCCGTGGTTCATCCTGCAACAGCCGATCGCGGCCATCCTCTTCTACATCTGCATGCTTGCCGAGTCGGGCCGGGCCCCCTTTGACCTGGCGGAAGCCGAACAGGAGCTCATCGGTGGGTGGCATACCGAATACTCGTCGATGAAGTGGGCCCTGTTCTTCATGGGCGAGTACATCCACGTGGTCATTGGCAGCGCGTTCTTCGCCACGCTGTTCCTCGGCGGCTGGTCGCTCAACCCCGTGACCGGA
>CAZSSV010000250.1:0-4010 GCA_964609425.1 uncultured Isosphaeraceae bacterium
CTGCGAACCATCTCAGTGACCAGCACGGCGACCTTTCTGGTTGAGCGGCCTGGCGTGTGGGTGATCGCAAGTGAGTCCCGCGGCACGATCGGCGGGTCCATCCGCGTCGGTCGCCTGATGGACGCGGCGGACTTGAGCCTCGTCGATCCGGCTGGCAGCCCGGTCCCGGTGAATCCGCCCGCGGCATTGGCCACCTACCAGACGCCCGATCAGTCCGGGGTGCTCATCGGATCGTTTGAGGCTTCGCAGCGGGGCGTCTGGACCGTTCATCGCGTGGAAGGGGATGCGGGCGAGCCGGCCCTGCTGGCCGTTGGACCCGATCCCGCCTCGGCCGCCTTCTGGTGGCTCATCCTTCCCGGCAGCGGCGCCATCGTGTTGCTCGGGGTCGCTGGAGGATGCGGGTGGGTTGCGTTCCGGACCTCCCAGCGTCGTTTGGCCTCGCGCGCAGCCGGCCGGCCGGGTGCTCGGCCGTACACTTGAGCCATGGTCGAATCCGGCCCGGCATCTCTGGACCCAGGCATCCGCCGTGTTGTGTCGCGGGCGGCGGCTCGGCTGACACTGATCGCTGCCCTCCGGCGTGCGGTCCGGGTTGCCATCGCTCTTGCGGCCGCCGCGGTCGTGCTCGCGTGCGTGGCCAGAATTGGGGGATTCGGCGGGATGCCCTGGGGCGTCATTGCCGGCGGACTGTGCGGGCTCGTGCTCCTCACCCTGCTCGTGGGGCTCGTGGTGGATCGCGTGTCGGACCACGACGCGGCGCTCGTGCTTGATGAACACCTGGCGCTCCACGACGCCTTATCGACGACGCTGTCGATGGAAGACCGGTCCGGTCCACTGGTCCAGGCCCAGCGGGCTGCGGCCGCCGACGTCGTTGTTCGCCGGAGCGTGGCGGCCGGTGTCGGCCGGGCGATTCCCGTGCAGCCGCCGCGCGGATGGTGGGTGGCGGTCGCGCTGGCGGCGCTGGCAACAGGTATCGCGGCCATGCCCTCCCTGTTCGGCCGCGATGCGCCCGCACCGATGGACATGGTGGAGGCGGGCGTTGAGACCGAGACCGCCATTGCCCAGGTCAATGCCGCACTCCAGTCCTCGCCCGACCTGCTTGCCCGTCTGGATCAGGGCCCCATTCTGGCGGTGCGGGAGCCTCAGGCAGACGCGACGCAGTTGCGGCAGGAGGCCCTGCAGTCTCTGACGGAACTGCAGAAGGCACTGGACGACTTTGCGTTGGACCCGTCGCAGCAGCGGCTCGACGGGCTGCGTGGGCGCCTCGAAGACCTGCCACAGAAACCTGGAGATGCCAGTGAAGAAGCCCGTCGGGCCTTGGCTGATGGAGACTTTGAGCGCGCCGAGAAGGCATTGGAGGCGCTGCAGGCCATGGGAAACGAGCCGGCAGCCCAAGCGCTTGAATCACTCTCACGCGACCTTGACGAGGCGGGCGGCGGAGACGAGCGAGTGCGGGAGTCGTTGGAGCAGGCGGGGGTTGTGCCGGAGCGCGGGCAATCGCCTGAGGAAGCTGTGGAGCGTGCCGACCACTTGAGCGCGTCCGATCGAGAGTCGCTTGCCGACCTGATTGAGCGTGATGCATCGGCCCGCACCTCCCTGAAGGACATGGCCAAGGACTGCCAGGCGGCGGCCAAGCAGTGCCGCGGATCGAACGCGCCCGAGGCGAAGGCGAATGCTGAATGCCGGAAGCGTGCGACTGACCAAAAAGCGCAGAAGCAGGCCGCCGCGTGCAGATCGGCGTGCGCCAAGGGCCGCGCGAGGGCGGGGTCCGGGCTTGGTACAAGCTCGGCGGCCGCCGGCGACGCGTCGTCCGATCCGGTCGCGCAGGTGAAGGCGCCCGTTGAGGTCGATACGACCGCGCCAGTCACAGGCGTGTCGCCGGTCGCCGGGCCGCTTCGTCGAGGCGACACGTCCGATGCTGGAGGCCAGGCGATGGCCGCGGCGGAGCGGCGGCTTCAGCGCGGCTTTGATGTGCAGCGTCTTCCCAGGCGGTACCGCGAGGCTGTCGCCGCCTGGTTCAGGCAAGCGGCGGCCCGCCCAGCCGGCGAGGATGCGGACGCTGGCGAATCATCGGCCGCCGAGACGGAGTCTCCATGATCCTTTTGAGTCGCTCGACGTGGGTGCTCCTGTGCCTTGTCACGCTGGCCGGCTGTGAGCGATCGGTTCCAACGGTTGTGGTCTATGTGTCAACCGACGAGCACGTCGCTCGCCCCATCCTCAGGGACTTCGAGGAGCGAACAGGCACGCGGGTGCTCATGGTCGGCGACACGGAGGCCATGAAGACGACCGGACTGATCCAGCGGCTGCGGCGTGAGCGCTCTGCTCCGGTCGCCGACGTGCTGTGGTCGTCCGAGCTCCTCGGAGTGGTGTCGCTCGCCGGTGAGGGCATGCTGGCCCCACACATGTCGGCGGAAGTCGCCGGGTGGCCCTCCATGTGGCGGGATCATGCGCATCGCTGGTATGCCTTCTCACCACGCCCTCGCGTGCTGGTGTTCGACCCGCAACGGCTCTCAGCCTCTGAGTGCCCCAAAGATTGGGCCGACCTGACCGACCCGAAGTGGCGAGGCGAGATCGTGGCGGCCGATCCGCGGTTTGGTACGACCGGAACCCACCTGGCCGTGCTTCGGTGGGTTTGGGGTGCGGGCTGGCCGGACTGGGTTGACGCCATGGCGGCCAACGAAGTGCGTGTCCTGCCAGGGGGCAACGCTGCGTGTGTGGACGCGGTGTTTCGCGGCGAGGCCTTGTTGGGTCTGACCGATGCCGATGACGTCAGGGCGGCCAATCGCTCGGGGGCGGGCCTCCAGATGGTGCTGCCCGGTCACGGCGGCCAGGGCCCCATGCTCACGCCGAACACCGTCGCCGTCATGCAAGGGGCGCCGCATCCGGCCGAGGCAGCCGCCCTGATGGACTGGCTTCTTTCGCCCGAGGTCGCCCGCATGCTGGCCGACTCGGTCTCGGGCAACGTGCCACTGCAGGCTTCTGTGGCCGCAGCGTTTCCTGACCTTGCGACCGATCCACCGCTGCCGTTGAATGCGGTCGAGATTGCGGCGCACCACGGCCCGGCCGTGGCCGAGGCCGTCGAAGCCTGGGGAGGCGGGGCCGGCACTGGTGATCAGTAGGGGGTTGTTGATGCTTGCGTGGTGCGTGGTCGTCGGCTGGCCGGCGCTCTCGCTCTGCCTGATACGCGGCGGGCCACCGGGCATCGAGACACCGCACGGCCCCGCGATGCATGCGCTGACGGGTCTGGCCTGGACGACGGGTCTCTGGTCACTGGGGGTTGCGGTGCTCGCCGTGGCTGCAGCGATTCCGGTGGCTCGGCTGCTCGCCGCGGTCGGGCGCCGGCGACGTGGCGTGCTGTTGGGGGTGACGTGCTGTGGCCTGCTGCTGCCGCCCTGGGCGCTGTACTACCTGTGGTGGTCGAGTTCACCTCCCGGGAGTTTCCTGCACGACATGGCCGCCGGATCGGACCGCCTGGGGCTCCTTCGCGGCGCGATGGCAGGGGCGGCGATGGTGGCAAGTGTGTGGCCGATCGCGGTCTGCTGCGTTCTGCCTGCGGCGATGCGATGGTCAGGACCGGACGCTGACCGGCTGCGGCTTGATGGCATCGGCGCGGCAGGCATCGCGGTGCGGCGGCTCCGAACTGAGGCGCCCGGGCTGTGCGCCGCGGGCCTCATCGCGGTCGCGTTGACCGCCGGCTGCACGACCATCTTTGACCTTGCGGGCGTGATGACGATTGCCAATGAACTTCGGGCCCGGTCTGATCTTGGCGGGTCCACCATGCACCTGCTGCAGATCGCATGGCCGCTCCTTCCGGTCGCCTTCATCGGCGCGGCGGCGGCCTGGTGGTGGGCGACGCACCCGCCACTTCAGTCGGTACGGCGCCCGGCGCCCGGCGCCGCATCGACGATCGTGTCAGTGGTTCTCTGGTGCCTGCTGGTCGGGTTGCCTGTGCTGCTGCTGGTATCTCTCAGTTGGCGGATGGCGCCGGCTTCGGAGGACTCCGCGCACGTGAT
>CAZSSV010000251.1:0-4009 GCA_964609425.1 uncultured Isosphaeraceae bacterium
CATCGAGTCGGTGTCCGCCAACGGTGATCCTCTGTGGGAGCAGCGTGGTCTGGCCAGGTTTCACATGCTCCGTGGTGGCGACGAGGTTCGGGATGCCCTTGGCGTGCTTCAGAACCTGGTCGCACACCCCGACAATGCACACTTGGCGGCGGACCTTCGTGACCTCGGGTCGGCTCAATTGCAGGCGGGCGAGGACGCGGCCGCGGCGGCTACATTTGAGCGGCTGGTTGCGATTGAACCCGACAGCGCGGTCGCGTTGAACAACTACGCCTATCTGCTTGCGGTCGTTCGCGACGATCCCGAGACCGCCGAGCCACTTGCCCGGCGGGCGGTGCGCCTGCATCCCCGGGAACCTGTGTTCATCGACACGATGGCGACGATTCAGACCAAACTGGGAAACTACGAGGCAGCCCTCTCAAGCCTCATGGCGAGGTTGAGCCTGGAGCCGAACGACGGCCCGCTGCTGCGGAGCATCGCCTTGATGCTGGGTGATCAGCTCGATCGCGCCTCCGAAGGCGTTCCATATGCGGAGCGATCCCTCACCTTGGACCCTCGCGGCGCCGAGGCCCTGGATGTGGCCGGGTGGATCGGATGGAAGTCTGGAGACACGGCCAAAGGGCGGGACCGCATCAGTCAGTCCCTTCGCCGGCAGCCAACGGCAGCCGCCCATCTGCACATGGCCGAGATCCTCCTGGCAGCCGGCTCGCCAGCAGAAGCCAGGGACCATCTTCAACAGGCTGAGCACCTTGCGACCGATGATGCCATGAAGGAGCGGGTCCAGACGACGCGTGCCGAGTTGGAGCAGGGGGGATGATGGCCCCGCCGTCGTTTATCATGAGCGGAACTGAATGAGCACACCGACACCACCAGTGCAGCCTCGCAGCCGTCCGGCCACCTCGCAGCAGCGAAGGCCGAGCATCGATCCCATTCGGGTCGTTCGCCAGCACATGGTCGGCCTGCTGGTCTCGGTGATTGTCGGGGGCGGACTCGGAGCGGGCGCCTTTGTGTTGTTCAATCGTTTCTATCCGCTCTACACGTCTGAAGTGCTCTTTGAAGTCAGGCCCGGATTGTCGGCTTCGACGGAAATCGGAACATCCAAGACGCTCAAGGATGACGAGGTGGAGCGCGTCGGCCGGACACAGACTCAGATGCTCATGCAGCGTGACGTTCTGCTGCGGGCGGTTCAGAACCCGCAGGTGCGGGATACCAACTGGATGCAGTCTCGGTTCATCGACCGGCAGACTGGGCAGCCGCTCAATGAGCAGGCGGTGGACGATCTTGAGGAGACGCTGCAGACGCCGGTTGTCAAGGGAACGAATCTGTTCGTCGTCAGGTGGTCGTGGCATGTTGCCGCGGACATTCCGAAAGTTCTCAATGCCGTGTCATCGTCCTACATGGAGAAGCTCAAGGCACTGGACGACGCCCAGTTCAGCGCCAACGAAAAACTCTTCGACAACCAACTGCGTCTCCTGCAGATGGGCCTTCGAGACATTGGAGACGACATTCACTCATTCATCGTCGCCAAGGGGATCACGACACTCGATGACCCCAGATTCTCGCAAGTCTCGATTGAAGTGCAGAACCTCTCCACGAACCTGACGGATTTGCAGGACCAACTGACCTCGGCGAACACCCAGTATCAGCAGACGGCCATGAAGCTCGAAGGCACGGTCGAGCCATCCCATGAAGACATCGTCCAGGCGGAGGGTGACCCTACGGTCCGGCAGCAGTTGAGCCGTCTGGAGTTGCTCAAGGCGGAAGAGCGGTCCCTGCGAGAGCAGTTCAGTGAAGACACGCCGCACGTACGGCAGATTGAGCGCCAGGTGCGTGCCGTATCCGAGCAACTTCGCGTGAAGCGCGATGAGGTGCTCAATCGGAATCTCAACGCAAGGCTGAAGACGCTCGAGAGTGAGCGAGAACGAATTCAGCGCGTCATTGAACGCATCGAGAGTGAACTTGAGGCCAAGGACGCGCTGCTTCGAGACCTGGCGGCCGATACGTCCCGATACCAGGCCATGAAGACCAAGCAGCAAAACTACGAGAAGCAGCGAGACGACGCGCAGCAGCTTCTGAGTGAGATTCGACTGATGAAACTGCGATCGGACGCAAGCCGCGTTCGACGCGTAGCGCCGGCCGAACTTCCCCGTGAGCCGAGCTTCCCGAAGATCAAGTTGATCGTGCCCGGAGGCGTTGTGCTGTGTTTCGGCGCATTTGCGGGGTGGATCTTCCTTCGGGAACTTCTTGAGAAGCGCATTCGTTCGCTGTCCGATCTGGCCGTCATTCCCGGCATGACCGTGCTGGGCGGCATCGCCGATATCGAGGACGACCCAGCCGAGCCGGACGACGCCGAAATGGTGCTTCGGGTGGACCCCGACAGCGTTACGGCGGAGTCGTGCAGGCAGGTTGCCGTGGCCGTTCTACGCACCATGGCCCAGCAGGGGCACTCAACACTGCTCCTGACCGGTGGCATGCCGGGTGCCGGCACCACCACGGTGACCGGAAACCTCGCGTGCGCGATGGCTGCTGCAGGGCATTCGGTGTGCGTTGTGGATGCCAATTTCCGCCGCCCACGATTGGCCGAGACGTTTGGAATGCCTGAGAACCTCCCCGGGCTGGGCGACGCGCTCGCGAACCCCACGTCGATTGCAGGGTCGGTTCACGAGACTGAATCCGGTGTATCCATCGTTCCTGCGGGTACGGAGTCCTCGCGACTGGTCGAGCGGTTGGCGGATGAGCGATTCGCGACGTTCATGGCGGGTATCCGTACCAAGTTCAACTACGTCCTGATCGACGCGGCACCTGCCGTCGCCGCGACGGATGCCATACAGATCGCTGGTCGGTGCGATGCATCTGCGCTGATCGTGCTGGCAGGCAACGAAGAACGCGGACTGGTGGCGCGGCTCGCCCGAGAATTGTCCGACGCGTCGGCCGAATTCATCGGCGGTATTCTGAACCGGCCGCGTCAGTCCATTGGCGGGTACTTCCGTCGCAACTATGAATTGATGGCCTCGTATGGCCAGGCCGAGGATGACGACGACGACTGACTGTCGGCGTTGCTGTGGAAAACAACTCCGTGCCTGAGTCCAACAATGTACTGGTGACGGGGGGCGCAGGCTTCATCGGGAGCCGGCTGGTCGCTGCACTGGTGTCCCGTGGAAACCATGTCGTCGTAATCGATGACCTGTCAACAGGGCTTCGGAGCAATCTCGCGGGGCTTCCAGCGGGTGCCGTCCAGTTCGTCGAAGGCACCGTGCACGAGCACATCAACGGACCGGAGATTCCGCCCCTCAGGGAGATCTATCACTTGGCCGCGTCGGTGGGGGTCAAGCTGGTCGTTGAGAACCCTGTCCAGTGCATTGAAAACAACGTACAAGAGACGGCCTTGGTGCTTCGGGCCGCCGCCCGGCAGGGGTGCTCGGTGTTCATCGCATCGACATCGGAAGTCTACGGAAAGTCCGAGGCCGTTCCATTTCACGAAGACAATGATGTGGTCTACGGGGCCACGACCGAGCCACGCTGGTCCTACGCATGCTCGAAGGCCGTGGACGAGCACCTCGCGCTGGGGTGGCACGCGGCCGAGGCTCTTCAGGTGGTGATCGGTCGGTTCTTCAACACAGTCGGCCCCGGTCAGCGCGGGCACTGGGGCATGGTGCTTCCAAGATTTGTGCGAGCTGCGATGACGGGTGGCCCGCTTCGAGTGCACGGAGACGGCACGCAGGAGCGGTGCTTTGTCGATGTCCGAGACGTGGCGCCACTTCTGCCGACGCTGCTCGCGACGCCCGGTGCCATTGGAAAGGTCGTCAACATCGGACATGACTGGCCGATTTCCATCGGCGAACTGGCCCAGCGGGTTGTCGATGTACTCGGCAGCGCGTCTGAGATTACACATGTCGATGTCGCGGAGGACTACGGCCGGCCCATCGAAGACTTGAATCGGCGCATTCCGGACCTGTCGAGACTGCGGTCGATGTGCGACTTCACGCCGAGGTATGAACTTGACCAGACGATT
>CAZSSV010000252.1:0-3948 GCA_964609425.1 uncultured Isosphaeraceae bacterium
TGTCATTCGCCCCATGACATCGCCGCCGGGGAGGGTACTCGTGTAGCGCTCCGCGAGCGAGGGTGCGCATGCTGGCATCGACAGGAATGCAGACGCGCAGAAACCGGTGACGTTCCATCGGGTTCCCCGCATGCTCAAACCCTATCCGTTCAGCGGCAATCCTGGTATCTGTGGCATGTCACGAGGTGATCATTGACCATTCCGACTGCCTGCATGAAGGCGTAGCACACCGTCGGGCCGGTCCATTTGAATCCGAGCGACTTCAACTCAGCAGCCATGGCGTCTCCTTCGGCGGTTCGCGGCGGCACCTGGCCGTCATCGGTCCAGGCATTGACGATGGTCGAACCGCCGACATGTGCCCACAGCAGATCAACAAAGCCCCGACCCGTCTCCCGAAGATCACAGAAGCGGCGAGCATTGTTGATTGCCGCCTCTACCTTGGTTCGGTTGCGAATGATCCTCGCGTCCTCCAAGACACGGTTGATCTTGCGGGCGGTCCAGTTGGCAAGCGTCTCAGGATGGTTCAGATTGAGCAGCCTGACCATGTCATCGCGTTTGCGAAGTACAACCAGCCACGACAAGCCTGACTGAAAGGTATCGAGCGTGAGCTTGTTGAAGAGCGCCACATCGTCCCGCACCGGGACGCCCCACTCCTGATCGTGGTAGGCCACGTACTGTGGGTCGTTTCCGCACCACGGACAACGCTGAATCTGTGTCATCCAAGCAGCGTACGCTAGTCTCTGCCCCACGAATGCTTCGCCTCGAGTCGATCACCAAGTCATATGGCACCACAACGGTCCTTCGTGGTGTCTCACTGGACGTCACACGGGGCGAGATTGTGGGCCTTGCCGGCCCCAACGGCGCTGGGAAGACGACGCTTCTGAAGTGCCTGATGGGCATCGTGCGCCCGAACTCTGGCGGAATCCAGGTTGGCCGTGTGGATGCCATCGCACAGCCGCTCGCCGCGCGGCGGTTGATCGGGTACGCACCGAGTGAAACAGCGCTGTATCACAGGCTTCGTGCGGTCGAACTCCTCGACCTGGCGATTCGATTCCATCCGGCCAGCAGCCTGGCTGCCGGCAGAGAGTTGCTGACCGAACTCGGCGTGCCACTACGACGACGCGTCGGCAACCTGAGCCACGGCATGAAACGCAAGGTGTTGTTGGCACAGGCACTCTCAAGTGGCGCTCCCTTGCTGGTTCTGGACGAGCCGATGGAGGCCTTCGACCCCGACGCCAGACGCATCACGGTTGATCTGCTCAGATCCGCTGCAACAGACGGGCGGTCAATCTTGTGCTCATCACATGACCTCGCCAGCACCGAGCGATTGTGCGATCGCGTCTGCTTTCTGCAGTCCGGTTCGGTCATTCGGGAAGGTGCCACCGGTGACATTCTCGCGGAGGCCGGTCGTGTCGTCCACATCACGCTGCGATCGCCCCTGGGTGTGGACCAACTCCCGACGCAGGATGGTTGGACGTGGTCCGGCGGAGGTACCAGCTGGACGCTCGTCCACAACACGGCGCCCGAGGCGATCCTCGCAGCGCTGTCCACCCTTGCCATCGCATCCATCCGCAGCGGCAGTGGGTCGCTCGACGAGGTCTTCGCCGCGCTCTACACCGAGCCTCTGCCATGACGCTGTGGAGACAGTTCCTTCGTCAGACCTGGTGGATCGCGGTCGGCTACTTCATCATTCTTGAAGGGGCGCTCATCGCGGCGATCGCATACTGGCCGAGGTTTCGCGACAACATTCCCGCCATCGCCAAACTCGTACCGTTCGACGCCATCCAGGAACTTCTCGTCGCCATTGAGCATGCTGGATACTGGCCGTATCTCGCCGTCCAACAGTGGTTCAAGGGGTGCAGCCTGTTCGGTGTCGGCGCGATCGCCTTTATCGGAAGTGGGGTCATCGCCCGCGAGGCAGACCAGCGGACTGCAGAGTTTCTCCTATCCCGACCGATCTCGCGGCGGAGGATTCTCATGACCCGGCACCTGCTTGTGTGCCTGCTTGTATTGGGCCCGGTCGTGCTGTCTTCCGCCTCCATCGCCTGGCTCAGCCCAATGGTCGGCGAGCACGTCGGGTGGGGTCTTCTGTTCTCCGCCACGCTCTACATGTGCCTGTTCTTATGGTCGCTCATCTGTCTGGTCACCATGATCTCCTGCTGGGCCAACCACCAACTCACTGCTGGCGCTGTAGTTGTGGGCGTGGCACTTGTCTCGTTCGCGTTGTATCTGGTTCAAGGGCTCGACCGGTTCAGTGTGTTCACCCTGCTTGACGTACGGGTCTTCATGGCCCTTCGTGACGCCTCGTGGCCCTGGTGGCAGTCGATGGCGCTCGTGACTTCGGGCCTGGTGATGCTCGCGATTGGTGACGCGAGGCTGCATCGACGCGACTTCTGAGAAGACGTATTCTTGCCACATGCGAGCATTGCTTGGCAGTGGCGGGGTGAGGACGAAAGCCCGTGTATCGCTGTATATCGACGAGACCCGTCGACACTTTGGGGATGTGTCACAAGTGCTCTTCATTCCGTGGGCCCTGGACGACCACGACGGCTACGTCGCCGCCATGAAGGAGCGAGGGCTCGACGCGGGGTACGAACTGATCGGCATCCATTCGCTTGAAGACCCACTCGCGGCGATCGCGCAAGCTGACGCCATCTCCATCGGTGGAGGCAACACGTTTCGGTTGACGTGGGAGCTTCACCGGACTGGTGCAATGCAGGCGATTCGCAAGCGGGTCATCGACGAGGGCATTCCATACATGGGCGTGAGTGCAGGAACAAACGTCGCCTGTCCCACCATGCAAACCACCAACGACATGCCAATCGTCCGCCCGGAGTCGTTCGGGACGCTCGGCCTCGTCCCGTTCCAGATCAACGCGCACTACTTCCGCGGCTCAACATGGGTTCGTCAGTCTGACAACTCCTACCTTGAGCACTTTGGCGAAACCCGCGACGATCGACTCCGCGAGTATCACGAAGTCAACGACCTCCCGGTAGTCGGCCTTCGGGAGGGAACCTACCTGCGGTGCGCAGAGAAGGGGGTCGAACTCGTCGGCGGAGTGGCACGCGTCTTTCGCAGCGGCGAAGACCCTGTCGATGTCGAGCCCGGAGATGATCTGGCGGTCCTGATCGGCTGAGCGAATCGGATGCCTCGGTCACTTGCACAGTCGCAGTGAGTGTGGTCCCATACGGACATGGGAAGGTGCATCAGAGTTGTCCTCGGGGCTGGGCTGATCCTGCCAGTGTGCCTCGTGCAGAGCTGCAAGGTCGGCCCAGACTATGTGCCCCCGGATCAGCCGCTCCCCGACGTGTACGCATGGGCGGACCCCGAGCAGGAATCGCCCCCCGCCGAACCCGAGACGTGGTGGAATCGCTTCGACGACCCAACGCTGGACCTGCTGATTGCCAGAGCCACCTTCGACAACTTCGATCTGCGCATCGCAGCGGAACGCATCGACGAGTACCGGGCAATCTACGGCATCGCAGCCTCGGAGTTGTATCCGGACATCGGTGCCATTGCTTCGTACAGTCGCGAACGCACCCCTGGGACCGACTTCACGGTGTCCGGGTTTTCGCTCGGCGGATCGCCCTACAACTCGTACGCCGTCGGTCTGGATGCAAGTTGGGAGATCGATCTCTTCGGCCGCATCGCCAGGTCCATCGAGGCTGCACAGGGCGACCTTCAGGCGATCGTCGAGGATTGGCGGTACGCCATGGTCAGCATTCGGGCGGAGGTCGCGACCACCTACATCGCGATACGCACGCTGCAGGCGAGGCTTGCCGTCGTAGAGTCGAACATCGCGTCACAGCGCCGATTCGTAGATCTTCTGGAACTGCAACTCGCCGCAGGCACTACCACCGAAGCACAAGTCGCGCAGGCCCGCGCTCAATTGGCGCAGGACGAAGCGCTCATCCCGGAATTCGCATCGACGCTTGCCGGGCAGTTGGC
>CAZSSV010000253.1:0-3946 GCA_964609425.1 uncultured Isosphaeraceae bacterium
GTCGCATGGTGCTTCTGAAGCGTTCCAGTTGGTTGTGCCGGACGGCCTGAATGTATTGATTCGTAAAATCCTCGCCGGTCATGTAGCGCATCGGGTCGGCGGGGAACCTCGCCTTGAACCGGCGGCAGATGCCTTGCAAGAGGTGCGTCTTGCCGACCCCGCATGCGCCGTGAATGAAGAGCGGCGACATGTGTGAGGAATCGGCACCGTCCACAATCGTCATGGCGGCGGTCCATGCCAGTTGATTGCATGGACCGATGACCATGTCGTCCAGAGCCAGCAGTCTTCTTCCGGCTCTGGGGGCGCGCTTGCCCGCTGGGGCGGGCGGTTCGTCAGCGGAGGGTGCCGCACAGGGCTCGACCACATAAATGTCTGTGGCCTGCCCACCACTGGAGGTCGCAATCGTCTTCAGGTCGTCGGTGTATCGCTTCGCGATCCAATCGGCCTGAAAGCGAGACGCGGCGCCGACCCGGAGCACGCCGTCCTCGACGGTGATGGATGCGTCCTCAAACCACATCCGAAAGGGCGATGCGCCGATGCTGGACTTGAGTTGTGCGGCGATCGTGTCGGTCACGGTTCGTTCACCACCTGTGTGGCCTCGTGTCAAAGCCGAGCATTCCTCGGTGCCTTGGCAGGATTCCAGACCGTTGAAGATCCACTCTCTTCGGCGCGAGCCGTTCGGCAGCGGGGGTGCACGGACCGCGCACCGTTCAGCAGATGTGCTGGGTTGGTCGCTGATCTCTTCGACCGCAATACCGATGATGAGCCGCGGCAAGCCGACTCCGCACCGGGGGAGTGTGATTCAAACGGTCCGTCATCCCCGCTCCTCCTCACAGCCATCCGGACTGTGGTCGGAGGTCCATCCTTGGACGCGGCGCACTCTACCGGTGCGCCCGGCTCGTCACAAGGGGCCGTATGCCGTGCAGAGTCTCCCCGGACACGGAAGTGTCTTCATGCAAGGCAATCGCGAGCCGGAGATTTCTTTCATCCACCGTCGGGGCGCACGGATGTCGATTGCCGGTGGACAGAAGTGGGTCATGCCTGCGCCGCTTGCAACTCGCAGCGGGAGCGGATAACGGCTTGCTGGGTCGATCGCCGTGTGAACCCCGCCCGGCTGTACAACCGAAGCGCGGGCGCGTTGTGCGAATCCACCGCCAATCGCAGCGTTTTGGCGCCCCGCTGCACGAGTCGGTGAATGACTTCATTCAGGATGGCGCGGCCGAGCCCACACGCTCGCTCCGCCGGAAGCATGCCCAGATATGCCAGGTCGGCCACGTCACGTGGCCCGCAGGTGACCAAAACGCAGCCGACGGCCTGGCCGTGCCTGCGGACCGTGAGCCAGAGGTCCTCGTGTACGACCCCGCCGGCCCGGTGCCCTGCGATGATGTCGATGGTCCGCCGGAGGCCATGCAGCCCAGGGCAGTCCAATGTGTCCGCGTAGGTTGCCTCGAGGATGGGGACCAACAGGGTGTCCGTGGCCGGCTGAAGCGTGACACCATGGGGCAGCGGCACGGGCCGGGACCGCCTGGGCAGGGTTGAGATCATCGTGTGCAACAGGGCCAGTCGATGGAAGCCCGCTGTCAGGTAAGCAGTTGCGGAATCGGCGTCGTCGGGACTCAGCAGTGCCTGCAGCAGGTCAACATCCCGGGCGGCTCGGGCGGCAGCCTCGATGAGGGACGCCACCATGTCGATGGTGACCCGGGCCGAGGGCCTGGAAGCGACGATGGTGGCGGCCCGCCCTGCGGCCGGCACCAGCAGGGCGGCCGCCACGATGCTGCCATGACGCCCTTCGATGGCGAAGAACCCCCCAGCGTGCAGATCGCCGGATTGAAGCCGGCTGAGCAGGGCCCGGACCTGGCCCTTGGATGGCACGAGGGACCGCATGGCCTCTTCGTAGCGTTCTGGTGAGACGGCCAGCGGGGTGGGCATACGGGCGGGGCTCCGGGCGGGGGGGTGCTACACTACCCCCTTCCATCGGGGCCCGGCGGCCTGCGATGGTGGCCTCACGATGTGGAATCCCCCGGATGGCCCCCGATGGCCCCGGAGCGACCCGCCGCGTCGAGCGTTCTCAGTGAGGGGGTGGATGTGGGGCGTGTGGGTTCGGGGTAGAGGAGTACCGGTTCGTCATGCGTCGATCAACCCTCTTTGCCGTGCTGATGATGCTGATGGGCGCTGTGCTTGCGGAGCAGGCTCATGCCTACCCCCGGCCTGCCCGTGGAACCTCCCGCCCTGAAGTGACCTTCAAGCCGGGACCGCTTCGCATGTTCACCGCTGCCGACGGGTCGCGCTATTGGTACCTCGTGTACGACGTCGTCAACACAAGTGGCGAGGATCGGACATGGGCACCTGCGTCAGTCTTGTACACCGACAAAGGTGAGATTCGACGCGATGGCGAGGGCGTTTCTCATCAGATGCGCCGGACCATTATGGACCATGTGGGCGATCCGCTGCTTGAGCCGAAGGTCGCCATCATCGGAGTCCTTCGGCAGGGAACGGGTCACGCCCGCCGCGGCATGCTGGTCTGGCCTGCTGGTACGCAGCACGTCAACGAACTTCGCGTCTTCGTCGAGGGCATCAGTCCTGAGACGGCCATCGTCCCCCATCCGGTGTCTGGTGATCCTGTGACGCTCCGGAAGAACCTCTATCTGCACTATCTCGTGGGCGGTGAGGCATCGGCCCGAGGAGACGAGGCGGTCGATCTGCACCCGGCGTACACCGCCGAGGAGCATTGGGTCTTTCGATAAGGGCTATCCACCCCGGTATGCCCACCCCAGAGGCCAAAGGCTGGCTCATGGCCGCTCAGGGGGCACTGGGCCATGTCGGGAGGTGCGGCCGCGGTCCGTTTTTGCTACCATGCCCGGCTCGACTCGCTCAGGAGGTGTTGTGTGGCACATAAGAAGGGCCAGGGGTCCAGTAAGAACGGTCGCGACTCAAACCCGCAGTTCCGCGGCGTCAAGTTGTATGGCGGTCAATACGCCAAGGCCGGCGCGATCATCGTCCGCCAGTGTGGCACGCACTTCCACCCTGGATATCTCGTGTCCCGCGGCCGCGACGACACGCTGTACGCCCGGCAAGCTGGGACCGTCCAGTTTCGAGGCCGGCACATTGATATCGTTCCGGCGGACCCCGACACGCCGCGATACACGGCTGTCGAGAAGGCGGGCTGATCGAGGCTCGGGTGTTTGAGACGCTCCACGCGGACGCTTCGGCGTCCGCGTGTTTCATTCGGATACGCGTCGTAGGCTTGAATCGAAGCCGAGGGCCCGCCGGTGCTGATTGACCGATGCACAATTTTCGTTCGCTCGGGCAAGGGCGGCAACGGATGCGTGAGCCTCCGTCGTGAGAAGTACCGCCCGAAGGGTGGCCCGGATGGAGGCAACGGCGGTCGTGGTGGCGATGTGGTCCTGGTTGGTGACGACGGCCTCTCGACGCTGTTGTCCCTGACGCCCCGGCCGCACTATCGGGCCAAGAACGGCCAACCCGGGCTGGGCTCGTCCATGCACGGGCCAAATGCCGACGACCTGCGCATTGGTGTGCCGCTTGGCACGGTGGCTGTGGACCGCGCGTCAGGCGAGATCATTGCCGAGGTGACCGAAGCCGGTCAGCAGGTCACCGTGGCGCGAGGCGGGGCCGGTGGCTATGGGAACGAACACTTCAAGTCGGCGACCAACCAGACGCCGCGAGAAGCCACACCCGGCGAAGCGTGGGAGGAGCGGACCCTCGATCTGGAACTGAAACTCCTGGCCGATGTCGGCCTTGTTGGATTGCCCAACGCAGGCAAGTCCACACTGCTCGCGGCAGTCTCGGCTGCCAGGCCCAAGGTGGCCGACTACCCGTTTACGACCAAGTCGCCTCATCTGGGTATCGCGGAGTTGCCGGGCGAGCGGCGACTTGTGATTGCCGACCTCCCCGGGCTGATTGAGGGTGCTGCCAGCGGCGCCGGCAT
>CAZSSV010000254.1:0-3946 GCA_964609425.1 uncultured Isosphaeraceae bacterium
ATGCGTCACGTGCCACGGATGGACGCCATCGGACATGGGCCCGCTGACGGAGTCCACCTTCCATCATGCCATCGCGCGCGGAACACACGGCTTCGGACCGCTTGGGCTGGAGTCCGCGGACATTGAAGACATTCGGGCCTTCGTTGCGGCCGCCTACCCAGACGCCGGCGCGTCCCGCTCGGCCGAGGGTCGCTTTACCGGCGACGCCTCACGGGGCGAGACCCTGTTCCGCGAGGGTGTCACCGGCGGCCTGCAGTGCCTGCACTGCCACGGCAGCGAAGGCGTGTGGCTCAACTTCGGAACGCCTCAGCAACCCGCGTGGATCGGGACCGTCGCCGACGAGGACCCCCTGCGGCTCTTTCACCGCATTCGGTTTGGCGCGCCGGGCTCGCTCATGCCGGGTTGGCTACGCAGCGGCGGAGACACCCGAGGCGCCATCGATCTTGCGACCTACGCCCAGCAGCACCTCCCGGCCACACCCGCAGAACGCGCTGCACCGGCCGCCTATGCGGTCATCTCTGCAGACGATCCGTCTGAAGGACTGCCGCCGCCGCTGCAGATATCCATCGCCGAGCCGCTCGGGCACCCGCCGGCCTCGGGAGAACACCCGCTGATTGCCCACGTGCGTGCCAGCGATGTTGATGGAGACGGCCTCATGGATGTCCTCGCCTGCGATGTCGCCCGGCACCAGGTTCTGCTGCTTCGGCAGGGCCCGGCCGGGACGTTCACCGAGCACGTGATCGACACGTCCAGTGCTGCGCCGGTGCATGTGGACACTGCCGACCTGGATGCGGACGGCGACCTGGACATCATCGTCGCCGACATGGGGGTCATGCTGCCCTCCAACGAGACGATTGGCCGCGTGATCGCCCTGGAACAGACCGGCGATGGGTTCATCCCCCACGTCTTGCTTGAAGGCGTACGACGCGTCACCGACGCTCGCGCCGGCGACTTGGACGGCGATGGCGATCTGGACCTGGCCGTCTCGCAATTCGGATACGTCCAGGGCGAAGTTCGCTGGATGGAGAACCGCGGCGACTGGAAGTTTGAGAGTCACCTGCTGATGGATCGCTCGGGCGCCATTCACGGACCTGTGGTCGACCTCGACGGCGATGGAGACCTGGACATCGTCGTCCTGTTCTCTCAGGAGTGGGAGACGGTGCAGGCCTTCATCAACGACGGGCTTGGATCGTTCACGCCCCTCGTGCTGCACGATGTAGCGGACCCCGACTTCTCCAGCAGCGGCATCGACATCGGTGACATCGATGGCGACGGCGACATGGACATCGCATGGACCAACGGCGACGCCTTTGTGTCCGTGGGGTACCGCCCATTGCCCACGCACGGTGTGCAGTGGCTTGAGAACCTCGGGGGCCATGCGTTTCAGTTTCATCGGATCGGTCAGTTCGATGGTGCCTACGGGCCCACGATTGTCGATCTTGACGCCGACGGCGACATGGACATTGCAGCCGTGAGCGAGTTCGCCAGGTGGGACGAAGGGTCACCGGCAAGCCTTCGATGGTGGGCGCAGGACAGCGAGGGTCGATTCGCCGAAGCGGATCTCGATTCCGACCCGACGCACCTGGTCACGCTCGACGCGGGCGATCTGAATGGCGATGGCATGATGGATCTCATCGCTGGAGGCATGGCGCTCTACCCGCCGATGGATCGCGTCCAACGCGTGGTCGTCTGGCACAATGAAGGGCTCGGCGCAGCACCAGCGGGCACCGACCGTGACACGCTCATCTCCGAACCACTCCGCGCCGCGCTCGCAGCTGCCGCAACACCGGGACGACGGGGCATGCTGCTGCATGCCAATGGGCATCCCGCCCAGGCCGACGCCGCCTACGCCGAAGCTGAATCTCTCGAGCCCGACAACAGTCGCTGGCCGTACTACCGGGGCTTGATTGACCTGGACGTTGGCAGATCCCGGGCCGCGCTGGCGCACTTGCTTCGCGCCGAATCACTGAACCCCCGCTATCCGCCCCTGCAGACGCGGCTCGGCGAGCTGCACTTCAATCGTGGCGACCACGCGTCCGCGGAAGCCGCCTGGCTGCGCGCCGGAGATCAGACCGAGGCGGTCATCGGGCTGGCATCCATCGCCGCGGCGCGGCTCGACTGGGAACGCGTCGAGCAGCTCCTCGGCTCACACAACGCGCCGGAAGCGGCCGCGCTCCGCGCGCAGGCTCGCCACGCCCTGGGCATGGACGCCATCGCGCCGGTCGCCGCCCTCGACATGGGCCTGCAACCAGTCGACCCATGGAAGGACGAACTGCTTGAGCGGTGCATGGAGCCGGACCGGCTGGTCCACCGAGCCCAGATCTCATTCATTCGGGGCGACGTTGGTGACGCCGAGTCGTGGCTCCGCCGGGCCATGGACGTCGCCGGAACTGAGACGGATGCAGCGCTGGCCCTGGCCAACGTGCTGCTGGTCCCGGCACGGGCAACGCCCGCGTCGATTGCCGAGGCGTTCTCCCTCCTGGATGCGGCGTATCGCGTCCGCCCCGACGACATCGAACTTCGATCACGAAGGGCCTGGGCCCTCTCACTGATGGGCCGGAACCGCGAAGCCACTGCAGCGTGGCGGGGCATCGTCCAGGCGTACCCACGGCATGCCCCATCGCTCCTCCATCTGGGACAGGCCCACGCGTCAGCGGGCGACTACGCCGGCGCGTTGGAGTACTTTCGGCGGGGTGTGGCCGTGCCGCGCGATTCCGCATTCAGCGCCAGTTTCGAGGACCCGCTGCGGGCGCACTGGCTCACGCAGTACGCCGCGGCCGCGAAGGCGGAGGGCCAGATGGACGAAGCCGTTGACGCCTTTGGCCGTGCGGCCAGCATCCTGCCGGACGACCCGCAGGTCAGGTTCCGCTATGGCAATGTTCTCCTGGGCCGCAAGCGGTTCGATGAAGCACTTCCCCACCTTCAGTTCGCCACGCGGCGCGGAGCTCCCAATGGCCGATGGCAGACCGCGGAAGGCTACGCGCTCCTCCAGTTGCAGCAGCACGCCCAAGCACGCGAGGCGCTGAAGGAAGCCATCACGATTGACCCACGGTATGCGCTGGCCTGGTTCCATCTCGCCTCGGCCGAGCAGGGATTGGGAGATCGCCAAGCCGCCATCACCGCGCTGGAAGAAGCCCTACGCATTCGCCCCGACTTCACTCGGGCCAGACAGGCGCTGGAGGCCTTGAGATGATCAGGCTGAACCAATCGGCCCCGGGCCGGCGCCCCGAGCGGCCTGACGCGGTCAACCGGCCTGTTGGGCCGCGGCCGCACATGCCCGGTCGATCGCTGCGGCCAGGGATGCCGCATCGTCGGTCCCGATGCGGAAGTGGCCACCCGAGCGGTAGGTGAGTTCGACGGCGTCGAAGCCCGACACATTCCACATCCAGCCGCGAAAGACATACCGAACACCCCACCCGAAGTACCACGGCGTTCTGACGACGTCGCACGATGCAATACGCTCCAGTGGAATCGACCGGCGGATCAGTCCGACCCCGAACGCGACATGCACCCATCGCTCGTCCACCTCGACCGCGAGGGAGTGGAACAACAGCAGTGAAACCGCCAGAATGCCACACGCCATGTACAGCCACGGCGTCGCCATGGTGCTCACGAGCAGCAACACCAGCAACATCCCGCCCAGTGTCCATCGTATGACCCACCCAGGTTGGACATGCCGATATCGCGCTTCGCACATCGTGGAAGCCTAACAGCCCCCACACGGACGCCAGGTGCGCGGCAGGCCCGCAGCCAGCGGCACCCACAGATGTTGCCCAAGCAGCCGCGGCGATTGGCGGCGTGGCGCACCGACGGCAACGGGCGCGACACCTGCATGCCGCCGAGCGACGGCGATGTCAATGGTGACCGCGGCGTGGCGTTCTGCGGCCTCGCCCCGCTGCACGAACTGCGGAGCATCTGCATCCATGATGGCGACCTGGACGGCGAG